>NZ_BPQM01000060.1 GCF_022179245.1 Methylobacterium gregans | reverse complement strand
TTTTGTTAGACGCTCTAAGGGGGCCACCGGGCTTGAGCGCTTTGACGTAGCGAACGGTCACGAGGATGAGGCCGGTATCGATCAGGGTAACAGACACGATGTAACACCCTTGGTAACACCAAGAGCACCGTCTGTTGATACCTAAATGCCTGAAGACGCTGAGGAAAGCGCCACCGTAGTGGTGCCCAGGAAAGGACTCGAACCTTCACCTCTTGCGAGACTGGTACCTGAAACCAGCGCGTCTACCAATTCCGCCACCTGGGCAACCGTCCGTTTCCGGCGGTGTGGGGATGCGTGTAGGTGGTGAACGCGGCCGCGTCAATCCGGATTCTGCGGCGGCGTGCGCGGATCCGCGCAGGTGGGCGCGGCGCCGGCCGAGCGTCGCGGGACAACGAGACGCGATGGAACCGGCACCGCAGACGACCGTCTTGCCGCGGCCGCCCGGCCCCATCACCGGGGAACCCGCGCGCCGGCTGGTGCAGTGGGTCGGCTCGCGCGTTCTCACGGGTCTCTGGCGCTACGCCGGCGGCGTCGATGTCGGCCCGCTGCTTCGGCCTCTGGGTGTTGCCTACCGGCCGGATCGTCTTCGATCCCATGGTGCCTGGGCACGAGGCCTTCTATCGGGCGTTCGACGCCCGAATCGGCGCCCACGAGAAGCTCGCTGGGCCGCGCACGCAGCGGCTGGAATTCGTCGCCGCGGCGCGCCACCGACCGGGAGACGCCCGCATGCTCGACGTCGGCTGCGGGCGTGGCGGATTCCGCGCCCAGGTGCCGGGCACGCGCTAGAGCGGGCTCGATCCGAACGTCGCCGCGGAGAATCCGACGGGCGCGATCCTGGCCGAGAGCGTCGAGGCGCGCGCCCCGCCTCAGCCGGCAACGAACAGGCCGGCGATCGCCGCGCTCGTCAGGTTCGAGAGGCTGCCGGCCAGGATGGCGCGCAGGCCGTAGCGGGCGAGTTCGGGCCGCCGCTCGGGCACGAGGCTCGCGAAGCTCGCGAGCTGGATCGCGATCGAGGCGAGATTGGCGAAGCCGCAGAGCGCGAAGCAGACGATGGCCGTGCTGCGCGGGTCGAGCGTGCCGGCCTTCAGGGTGGGCGAGAGGTCGGCATAGGCCAGGAACTCGTTGAAAGCGAATTTCTGGCCGATGGCGCCCCCGACGCGCGCCGCCTCGCTCCAGGGCACGCCGAGCAGCCAGGCGAAGGGGCTCAAGACGGCGCCCAGCACGCCCTCGATCGACACCTGCGGGTAGCCGACGAGGCCGCCGAGAACGCCCAGGACGCCGTTGGCCAGCGCGATCAGCCCCACGAAGGCGATCAGCATGGCGCCGACTGAGACCGCGACCGCGAGTCCCTTCTGGGTGCCGTCCGCGGCGGCCTCGATCAGGTTCGCGGCCCGGCGCTCGCCGAAGGTGACGCGGGTCGTGACGATCCGGGTGGGCTCCACCGTGGGCATCAGGATCTTGGCGTAGAGCAGCCCCCCGGGAATCGCCATCGCGGAGGCCGCCAGCAGGTAGGTCATCGGCACGCCGAGCGCGGCGTAGCCCGCCAGGATCGAGCCCGCCGTCGAGGCGGCCCCGCTCGTCATCACGGCGAAGAGCTCGGCCCCCGTGAGCAGCATGAGAAAAGGGCGCAGCGCCACCGCGATCTCGCTCTGGCCGATCGCGACTGTGATCACCGCCGCGAAGGACTCGATCGGCGAAGTGCCGAGGAGGCGCCGGAGCACCGCACCAAGCCCCCGCGCCATCAGTTGCATCACGCCCAGATGGTAGAGGACGCCGATCAGGGCCGAGACGTAGAGGATCTGCGGCAGCACGCGCAGAGCCAGCACGAAGCCGGAGCCGCCGAACAGCTCGAACATCCGTGGCTCGACGAGACCGCCGAACAGGAAGGCCGTGCCGCGGTCGCCGTAGGCCAGGAGCGCCTGGACCACGCCCGCGGCGGCGCCGAGCGCGGCCTGGCCCGCCGGCACGAACAGCACCAGCGCGCCGAGCCCGACCTGCAGCGCCAGCGCGGGGAGCACCACCCGGAGGCGGATGGCCCGCCGGTTGCTCGAGAGCAGCACGGCGAGCCCAAGGAGCAGCAGGATGCTGGCGGCGGCGTGGATCAGGCGGTCGGTCATCGGGAACACGGGGCTGCGGGCGGCCGGAACCTTGGCCGTTCCGCCGCTCCATGGAAAGTTCGGGCCAGATGCCGACGGCCGCCCGGCTCGCGGGCGACGCCGGCTGGATAAGCCGCCCGCACAGCTCGAGGCCCTCGTCTGCACGCGCTCCCTTGCGCCGAACCGGTATCCACTTCCGCCAAGAGCGCTCTAGAACGCCCCCCATCTCCCACCGACGAAGGAACGGAACGTCATGGCGAGCCTGCGCGCGCATCTCGGCGCCTGGATGGTGCGGCGGAACGTCCGCAACCGCCTCGGCACGATGCAGGATGTCGGCCGGATCCGCGCCGTGCTCAACGGCGTCACCTTCCCGGACCCGGCGGGGGTCCGCTACGCGCCGGGCAGCCTCGGCGGCGTGCCGGGCGAGTGGGTGCGCCCGGCTTCCGGGGACGGGCCCCGGCTGTTCTACCTGCACGGGGGCGGCTTCGTCGCGTGTTCGGCCCGGACGCACAGGCCGGTCACGGGCGGCCTCGCCCAGCGCGGCCTCACGCTGTTCGTGCCAGATTACCGGCTCGCGCCCGAGCACCCCTTCCCGGCCGCGCTGGAGGATGCGCTGGCGGCCTGGACGGCCTTCGCGGCGGAGGGGCCGGGGGTGGTCGCGGGCGATTCCGCCGGCGGCAACCTCGCGCTCCTGCTCATGATCGCCGCGCGGGACCGCGGCCTGCCGTTGCCGCGGGCCGCCGCCCTGTTCTCGCCCGCCACCGATCTCGCCAAGACCGACGGCTCGCGCGTCTCGAATGCCCGGCGGGACGCGATGTTCGATCCCGTCGCGGTGGCCCGGCTCCTGCCGCTCTATCTCGGCGGCACGGACCCGGCCGACCCGGCGGTCTCGCCGCTGCGGGCCGACCTCTCGGGCCTGCCACCCCTGCTGTTCCACGTGGGCGAGCGCGAGATCCTGCGCGACGATTCCGTGCTGATGGCCGAGAAGGCCCGCGCCGCGGGTGTCGAGGCCGCCGCCGAGATCTTCCCCGTGGTCCCGCATGTCTGGCAGTTCGCCCACAGCATGGTGCCGGAGGCGCGCCGCTCGCTGGACACGGCGGCGTCGTTCCTGAAGCGCCACGCTGGGGCTGATACCGTTTCCGTCTGATCGCCTCGGTTCGGCCCTTCGCGCCGTCATCCCGGGGCCGCCAAGTCCCCTCGGTCGCAGAACCCTGGATCCATGAACACCGAAGTGTCAGGACAAAGAACTGCGGTGTTCATGAATTACACGCTCCGCGCGCGCCTTCGGGTCCGGGCTCGCTCGTCGCGCGCCCCGGAATGACGGCGCGGCGGGCCGGACCGGGCGTCCGCCGGGCCGGGCTCCTGCGACATCAGATCGCTGCGCGCCTGCGATGCCGGTCCTGTCTCCGCCGGCGCACCGAGGAGGAGGAACGACTGCGCGAGACGGGGGCCGAGACCAGCGCGAGCCGCAGCAAAGCCCACCCTCCCTCCCCGGTCGTATGGCGCTGGCTCGCGGATCGGGCTAATCCGGTACCGGGCCGAGGGCTTCCGTGCATGGACGTCGCCAGGCCGTCTCTCGAATCACTGTCCAGGCCGGCGCGCCCGGTCAGCGTCTCTCACTACTCTGCGTCGCCCTTCGAGGCGCGCGGGCCGATTGCTTAAGGGCGCGGCCGAAGGGCCGCCGCGCGAGGGGGGAACATCCGACGTGAGCCGAGCGAACGACGTCGCCCAGCGCATCGATCTGTCGGCCTGCGACCGCGAGCCGATCCACATCGTGGGCAGCGTCCAACCGCACGGCTTCCTTCTCGCCCTCGACGCGCGGAGCCTCATCGTCGTCCAGGCGAGCGCGAACGCGCCGGCGGCCGCCTCGGTCGGCACCGCCCTGGAGAACGCCTATCCGGACCTCGCCGCGCTCGCGAGCCGCTACCGCGACGCGGGGGATCAGGAGGACGGCGCGGCCTATCTGCGCACCGTGACGCTGGGCTCGGGCAGCACGCGCCAAGCCTACGAGGTCGCGGCCCACCGGGTCGACGACCTCCTCGTGCTGGAACTGGAGGAGACCGACGACGCCTCGGGCGATGCCGGGCTGGACGCGCTCACGGCACGCCTGCGCGCCTTCGTGCAGCGCCTGCACACGGCCCGCAGCGTCGAGGATCTCTGCGGCCTGCTCGCCCGGGACGTCCGCCACGTCACGGGCTTCGACCGGGCGCTCGTCTACCGTTTCGACCGCGACTGGCACGGCACCGTGGTCGCCGAGGACGGCAACGGCGTGCTGCCCTCCTATCTCGACCTGCGGTTCCCGGCCTCCGACATCCCCGCCCAGGCGCGCGAGCTCTACCGGCGCAACCGCCTGCGGATTATCCCGGATGCCGGCTACGCGCCGGTGCCGATCCGCCCCGGCACGACGCCCGCCGGCCGGCCCCTCGACCTCAGCCAGTCGGTGCTGCGCTCGGTCTCGCCGGTCCACGTCGCCTACATGCGCAACATGGGCACGATGGCGTCCATGTCGGTCTCGATCCTGGTCGACGGGGCGCTCTGGGGGCTGGTCTCCTGCCACAACGAGGGGCCGAAGCGCGTGCCGCTCCAGGCCCGCAACGCCTGCGACTTCCTCACCCAGATCTTCGCCCTGCAGCTCTCCGCCAAGGTGCGCGGCGAGCAGGCCGAGCAGCGCCTCGCGCTCGGCGCCATACAGGCGCGCCTCCTCTCCTTCATGGCGGAGGAGGACAGCTTCGTCGACGGGCTCCTCAACCACCCGGACGACGTGCTGGCGCTCGTGAACGCCTCCGGCGCGGCCGTCGTCACCGCCGACCGCTGCCGGCTCCTCGGGACGACGCCGCCGGAGCGGGCGGTGCGGGCGCTCTACGACTGGCTGTCGGCCCGCGGGGAGGCCGAGGACGTCTTCGTCACCGAGGCCCTGGCCGAGGCCTTCCCGCGCGCCGAGGGCTTCGCGGATCTCGCGAGCGGCCTGCTCGCGATCTCGGTCTCGAAGCGCTACGCGAGCTACATCCTCTGGTTCCGACCGGAGGTGGTGCGCACGGTGAAGTGGGGCGGCAACCCGGTGAAGGCCGCCAGCCCCGACCCCGAGGGCGGCCCGGACCGGCTGCACCCGCGCCAATCCTTCGAGATCTGGAAGGAGACGCTGAAGGGCCGCTCGCTGCCCTGGTCGCTCCCGGAGATCGAGGCCGCCAAGGACCTGCGCGCCTCGGTGCTCGGCATCGTGCTGCGCCGGGCCGAGGAACTCGCCGCGATGAGCGAGGAGCTGCAGCGCTCCAACAAGGAGCTGGAGGCGTTCTCCTACTCGGTCAGCCACGACCTGCGCGCGCCCTTCCGGCACATCGTCGGCTACGCGAACCTGCTCAGGAACCGCGAGGGCCCGAGCCTCTCGGACAAGGGGCGGCACTACGTCGAGACCATCATCGAGGCCGCGTTCTCGGCGGGCACCCTCGTCGACAACCTGCTGAGCTTCTCGCAGATGGGGCGGCACGCCCTGAACAAGGTGCCGGGCGACATGGGCGCGCTCGTCGAGGAGGTCCGGCGCAAGGTCCTGCGCGACGTGGATCCCGGCCGGGCGGTGCGCTGGGAGATCGGCCCGCTCGGGCGCGCCTACGCCGATCCGGCGATGCTCAGGCTCGTCGTTGAGAACCTGCTCTCGAACGCCGTGAAGTACACCCGCGACAGGCCCGAGGCGGTCATCGAGCTCGGGCGGCTGCCCCCGCGGGACGGGGAGAGCGTCTTCTACGTGCGCGACAACGGCGTCGGCTTCGACATGGCCTATGTCGACAAGCTCTTCGGCGTGTTCCAGCGCCTCCACCGCGTCGAGGAGTTCGAGGGCACCGGCATCGGGCTCGCCAACGTCCGGCGCATCGTCGAGCGCCACGGCGGGCGCACCTGGGCGGAGAGCACGCTCGGGGCGGGCGCGACCTTCTACTTCACCCTGCCGGTCCGCGAGGAGGCGCACTGAGATGGCGGCCCTGAAGCCGATCCTCCTCGTCGAGGACAACCCGAACGACATCGAGCTCACGCTCGCCGCGCTCGAATCGAGCCAGCTCGCCAACGAGATCGTCATCTGCCGCGACGGCGCCGAGGCGCTCGACTTCATCTATCGCCGTGGGGCCTACGAGGGCCGGCAGCACCAGGATCCGGCCGTGGTGCTGCTGGATCTGAAGCTGCCCAAGGTCGACGGCCTGGAGGTGCTCTCCAAGGTGAAGGGCGATCCCGCCACCCGCGGCATCCCGGTGGTCATGCTGACCTCGTCGCGGGAGGAGACGGACGTCGTCCGCTCCTACAATCTCGGCGTGAACGCCTTCGTGGTGAAGCCCGTCGCCTTCGACGAGTTCTTCGCCGCAATTAAGGAGATCGGCGTGTTCTGGGCACTCCTGAACGAGCCGCCGCCGCACCGGGGAGGCTGGCCATCGAACGCCTGATGGACGTCGCCGCGCCGCTGCGCATCCTGCATCTCGAGGACAGCGACCTCGACGCCGAGCTGATCGAGGCCGAGCTCGACCGCCTCGGGCCGGCCGTGCGAATCGTGCGAGTGATGAGCCGCGAGGCCTTCGCCGCCGAGGCGGTGCCGGGCCGGCACGACCTGATCCTGGCCGACTACGTGCTGCCGACCTTCGACGGCATCAGCGCGCTCGGCCTCGCCAGCGGGCAGTGCCCGGACATCCCCTTCGTCTTCTGCTCGGGCACGCTCGGCGAGGACGTCGCGGTCGAGGCGCTCAAGAACGGCGCCACCGACTACGTGACCAAGCAGCGGATCGACCGCCTGCCCCGCACGATCGTGCGGGCGCTCGCCGAGGCGCGCATCCGGGCCGAGAAGCGCGCGGCCGAGGCCGCCCTGCAGGCGCTCAACCGGACCCTGGAGGCGCGCGTCGCGGAGCGGACCCGCGAACTCGCCGAGGCCAACGCCGCGCTGGAAGCGCAGATCGAGGAGCGGGAGCGCGTCGAGGAGGCCCTTCGCCTGGCCCAGCGCCTCGAGGCCGTCGGACAGTTGACCAGCGGCGTGGCGCACGACTTCAACAACCTGCTCACCGTCATCGCCGGCAATATCGAGTTCCTGGAGCGCGCCGTCACCGACGAGCGCTCGAAACGGCGCCTCGACATGATGCGGGGCGCCGCCGCGCGCGGCGCCAACCTGACGGCCCAGCTCCTCGCCTTCTCCCGCCGCCAGCGGCTGGAACCGACCCCGGTCAGCCTGAACCGCACCGTCGCGTCGATGCACGACCTGCTCACCAGCTCCATCGGCGGGGCGGTGCGGATCGAGATCGCGCTGCACGAGGGGCTCTGGCCGGCGCTGGTCGACGCCACCCAGGTCGAGCTCGTCATCCTGAACCTCGCCATCAACGCCCGCGACGCGATGGCGGTGGGCGGCCGCCTCACCATCGAGACCGCCAACATGACGGTGGGGGCGCCGCCGACGCGGCCCGAGCACCCGCAGCCGGGCGCGTACGTCATGGTCTCGGTAAGCGATACGGGCACGGGCATGCCGCCGGAGGTGCTGGCGCGCGTGTTCGAACCGTTCTTCACCACCAAGGCGGTCGGCAAGGGCTCCGGCCTCGGGCTCGCCCAGGTCTACGGGTTCGTGAAGCAGTCCGGCGGCGGCATCCGAATCGACACGGTTCCGGGCGAGGGCACCTCGATCAAGGTGTACCTGCCGCGCGCCGAGGAGGCGGGCGCGGCCGCACCCGTCCCGGACGCGGAGATCGACTGCGCCCGCGCGCACCCGCCCGGCGCGCAGCCCGCGCTCCTCATCGTCGACGACGACGGCGGGGTGCGCGAGGTGACCGCGACGCGGCTCGTCGAGGCGGGCTACCACGTGCGCGAGGCGGCCTCGGGCCTGCAGGCCCTGGCGGCGCTCGAAGCGGACCCGTGCGTCGATCTCGTCGTGCTCGACTTCGCGATGCCCGGGATGAACGGGGCCGAGGTCGCGATCGAGCTCCGCAAGCGCTGGCCGCACGTTCCGGTCCTGTTCGTCACCGGCTACGCCGACACGGCGGCGCTGAGCCAGGCGGGGGCCTTGGGCGCCGAGGGCATCGTGCAGAAGCCGTTCCGGGACGGCGAGCTCGAGCGCAAGGTCGCCGCGACCCTCGCGGCCCACCCGGTGCCGCGCCTGCGGCTGGTCTCGCACCGGGACCGGAGCGCGTAGGCGGCGGGGCCCAGGGGCTCGCTCCACGCACGAACGGCCTGCGGTCGCGGGGTCCGGTCCGCTCTCACCGCCGTCATCTCAGGGCCGGCCGCAGGCGAGAGCCCGGGATGACGGAATGGGGCGGAAGCCGGTCTGATGAACCGGAAACGATCACGAGTAGCGAAAAATTGGAAACGATGCTTTTCGTCCGTTTCCATTTTCGATCCCACGATTCTCGATCAAGATGCTCCCATCGATGCAACCCTGAGGTAGCATCACGGACCCGGCGGATCCGGTGACCCCAGCGCGGGCGCCGCAATCGGCCGCGATCGAGAGGGAGCAGGCCGATGAGCTGGCACGGTGCGGACGATCCGATCCCGGGTGATCACTTCAGCTGCGACGCGATCAAGAGCCTGATCGTGCCCCGGTCGCGCGATCTGGGATCCTTCGCGGTGCGGCGCGCCCTACCCTCGGCCGAATGCCGGATGGTCGGCCCCTTCATCTTCTTCGACCAGATGGGGCCCTCCGAGTTCCTGCTGGGTCAGGGCATGGACGTGCGGCCCCACCCGCATATCGGCCTGTCCACCGTCACCTACCTGTTCGACGGCGAGATCATGCACCGCGACAGCCTCGGCACGGAGTTGCCGATCCGCCCGGGCGCGCTGAACTGGATGACCGCGGGCCGCGGCATCACCCATTCCGAGCGCACCGCGCCCGATCTCCGACAGTCCGGCTCCCGGCTGTTCGGCATCCAGAGCTGGGTCGCTCTCTCGGCGCAGGACGAGGAGACCACGCCGGCCTTCGAGCACTACGAGGCCGCCGCGCTCCCCGTGCTGACCGGCGAGGGCAAGACCGTGCGGCTGATCGCGGGCGAGGCCTTCGGGGCGCGCTCGCCCGTGCGCACATCGAGCCCGATGGTCTACGCCGACGTGGCGCTCGACGCCGGCGCCGTCCTCCCGCTCGATCCGACCTACGACGAGCGGGCGATCTACACGGTCGCCGGCGCGATCGAGATCGCCGGCGACGGCTTCGGCCCCGGCCAGCTGCTGGTGTTCCGGCCCGGCGACCGGATCAGCGTGCGCGCCACGCAGGCCGCCCGCTTCATGGTGCTCGGCGGCGAGCCGATGGACGGCCCGCGCCACCTCTGGTGGAACTTCGTCTCCTCGCGGCCCGAGCGGATCGCGCAGGCCAAGGAGGATTGGCGCCAGGGCCGGTTCGACACGGTGCCGAACGACGCGGAATTCATCCCGCTGCCGGAGGATCCCCCGCCGGTCCGCTACCCTTGAGCGGGCGCGGCGCCGGCACCCGGACCCTGGGCCGCGCGCCCGAGACCCACGCCGTTTCGGGGAGCGCCCGCCGGGCGCTCTTTCCGCCCCGCAGATCGAGGTTGAAGCACATCATGGCTGTCGAAGCGTCCGGTTCCGCGAGCGAGCTCGTCCAAGTCGTGTCCCTGCTCGCCGCGGGCGTCGTCGCGGTCCCGCTCTTCAAGCGGCTTGGGCTCGGCTCGGTCCTCGGCTACCTGCTGGCGGGGCTCGCCATCGGCCCCTTCGGCCTCCGCCTGTTCACCGACGCCCACGCGATCCTGCACGTGGCCGAGCTCGGTGTCGTGATGTTCCTCTTCATCATCGGCCTGGAGATGGAGCCGTCCCGGCTCTGGGGCATGCGCCGGGCCATTCTCGGCCTCGGCCTCGCGCAGGTCGGCGCCTGCATCGCGGCCCTCACGCTGGTCGGCGCCGCGATGGGATTCTCCGTCACTGTGGCCTTCGTCGCCGGCACCGGCTTCGTGCTGACCTCGACGGCGATCGTCATGCAGCTCCTGGAGGAGCGCGGCGCGCTCTCGACCCCGAAGGGCCAGCGCATCGTCGCCATCCTGCTCCTGGAGGACCTCGCGATCGTGCCGCTGCTCGCGGTGGTCGCGCTCCTGGCGCCGGGGGGTGCCGAGACGGGGGCCGCCGAGCGCGCCGCGGCCATCGCGGTCGCGCTGGCCTCGGTCGCCGCGCTCGTGGCGGCGGGCCGCTGGCTGCTCAACCCGCTGTTCCGCCTGCTCGCCGCCGCGAAGGCCCGGGAGGTGATGACGGCCGCGGCCCTGCTGGTCGTGCTGGGCTCGGCGCTGGCCATGCAGCTCGGCGGCCTCTCCATGGCCATGGGCGCGTTCCTCGCCGGCGTCCTGCTCTCGGAATCGAGCTTCCGGCACCAGCTGGAGGCCGACATCGAGCCGTTCCGCGGCATCCTGCTCGGCCTGTTCTTCCTCGGCGTCGGGATGTCCCTCGATCTGGCGGTGATCGCCGCGAACTGGGGCCTGATCCTGGCGGGCGTGGCCGCCTACATGCTGGTGAAGAGCCTCGTGATCTACGGCGTCGCCCGGGCGCTCCGGGCCTCGCATGCGGAGGGGCTGGAGCGCGCGGCACTGATGGCCCAGGGCGGCGAGTTCGCCTTCGTGCTCTACGCGGCCGCCGCGGGCGCCGGGATCATCGACGGCACCACCAACGCGATCCTCACCGCGACCGTCATCCTGTCGATGGCGCTCACGCCGCTGATGGTGATCGCCTTCGACCGCCTGGGACCGAAGGCCAAGCCCTCGCTCGACGGCCTCGAGGCTCCGGAGGATCTCTCCGGCAGCGCCTTGATCGTCGGCTTCGGGCGCTTCGGGCAGATCGCCAGCCAGCCGCTGATCTCACGCGGATGCCCCGTCTCGATCATCGACACGAATGCCCAGAACATCCGCCTCGCCGAGGGGTTCGGCTTCAAGGTCTATTACGGGGACGGCACCCGCCTGGACATCCTGCGGGCGGCCGGCGCCGCCACGGCGCGGGCGATCCTGATCTGCGTCGAGGACCCCGAGACGGCCCGGCGCGTCGCGGAGATCGCGCGGGCAGAGTTCCCCCTGGTTCCGGTCCTCGCCCGCGCCCGCGACCGGGAGCACGCGGTCCGGCTGATCGAGGCGGGCGTGGCCTACCAGATCCGCGAGACGGTCGAGTCGGCCTTCGCCCTCGGCGCGCAGGCGCTGCTGACGGTCGGGGCCGAGCCGGAGGCGGCCGAGGCAATCATGGCGGAGGTTCGCCGCCGCGACGCCGAGCGCCTCGAGCTCGAGACCGTCGGCGGGCTCTATGCCGGGCTCGACCTGATCCGCGGGAACGCCGCGGTGCCGGCCCACCGGGCGGGTTAGCGCACCGGCGCGCCGGCTCCTTGAGGTCGGCCGCGGCTGAGCCGGTGACGCAAGCTCGGGGCCTGCGGCTCTCGCGCCGCTTGTGCGGGGATTCAGGACGGCGCATAGCTGCCCGCTCGCGCCCGCCTGCACGGCGGGGTTGCGCAGATCCCGGCCGCGCGGCCGGCTCTCATGGCTCGCGAAAACCCTCGGTCCACCCGGCGGACGTCGCGCGGTCTCTGACGCACGCTCGGGGGGGCGGGAATTGGCATCTCAGGATCCTGACGGCACGCCCGCGGTCCGCGGCAAAGCCTGACCCCGTGAGCGACGCTCTGGCCTTTCTCGCGGGCGGCGGCGAGGCCGCGCGCATGATCCGGGAGCGCGACTGGGCGGATCACCCCCTCGGGCCGCCGGAGGCCTGGACGGCCGAGCTGCGGACCGCGCTCAGCCTGGTGCTGAACTCGCCCGAGAGCATGATCCTGGCCTGGGGCCCGGACCTGCACTTCTTCTTCAACGACACCTACTTCCCGCTCCTCGGCCCGCGGCTCGCCTGGGCGATGGGCGAGCGCTTCGACCGAGTCTGGGCGGACGGCTGGGAGCAGGCCCGGCCGATCATCGCCGAGGCCTTCGCCGGGCACAGCACGCGCTTCGTGGACCTGCCCTGGAAACTCGATACCGACCGCGGGCAGGCCGAGACGTGGTGGTCGTTCTCCTACTCGCGCGTGCTCGATGCGCGGGGCGCCGTCGCGGGCCTGTTCATCTTCACGAACGAGACGACCGCCCGTGTGCTGGGCGACCGGGCCCTTCGCGCCAGCGAGGCCTCCGTGCGGGAGCATGCCGACCGCGTGCAGCTCGCGCTGACCGCGGGCGCCATCATCGGCACCTGGCTCTGGGACCTGCCGACCGACCGCTTCACCGTCGACGAGGCCTTCGCACGCGCCTTCGGTCTCGACCCCGCCCTGGGTCGCGACGGGCTCAGCCTCGCCCAGGTGGTCGAAACCGTGCATCCGGACGACCGGGCCGGGCTGTCGGCGGCGATCGACGAGGTCATCGGCCGCGGCGGGCGCTTCGCCCACCAGTACCGGGTGCGCCGCCACGACGGGCACTATTACTGGCTGGAGGCCAACGGCCATGTCGAGCACGGCCTCGACGGCACCCCGCTGCGCTTCCCCGGGGTGCTGATCGACATGGAGGAGCGGCGCGCGCTGCTCGAGGAGCGCGACCGTGCCCTGACCGACCTGCGCCGCCTCAACGAGACCCTCGAGCAGCAGGTGCAGGCCCGCACGGACGAGCTGCGCCTCTACCGCGACATCGTGCAGTCGGACCCGTCCCCGATCCTCGCCTTCGACACCGAGCACCGGCTGATCGGCTTCAACCGGGCGCAGCGCGACGAATTCCTGCGCGTCATGGGGCACGACCATCGGGTCGGCGACGTCCCGCACGCGCATGTCCCGCCCGATCAGGCGCCGCTCATGCGCGCCCTCATGGACCGGGCGCTGGCCGGCGAGACGTTCTCGGTGATCGCGGAATTCGGCGACGCCGCACGCGCCAAGCCCACCTGGGACATGACCTACACGCCGCTGCGCGACGAGGGCAGCCGCATCGTCGGTGCGTTCCACCACGCGCGCGACATCTCGGCCCGCCTGCGCACGGAGCAGGAGCTCGACGCGCTGCAGGAGCAGCTGCGCCAGTCGCAGAAGATGGAGGCGGTGGGCCAGCTCACGGGGGGCGTCGCGCACGACTTCAACAACCTGCTCACGATCATCCGCTCCTCGGTCGACTTCCTGCGCCGCCCGGACCTGCCGGAGGCCCGCAGGACCCGCTACCTCGACGCCGTGACCGACACGGTGGAGCGGGCCGCCAAGCTCACCGGCCAGCTCCTGGCCTTCGCCCGGCGCCAAGCCCTCAAGCCCGAGGTGTTCGAGGTCGGCGCGCGGCTGCGCGGCATCGGCGACATGGTCGACACCGTCACGGGCGCACGCGTGCGCGTCCTGATCGCGGTGCCGGACCGGCCCTGCTTCGTGCGCGCCGATCCGAGCCAGTTCGACACAGCGCTCGTCAACATGGCGGTCAACGCGCGCGACGCAATGGACGGCGAGGGACGCCTGACCCTGCGCCTGGACTGCGCCGCCACGCTGCCGGCGATCCGCGGCCACGCCCCCTCCCCCAGCCCGTTCGCGGCAATCTCGGTGAGCGACACCGGCTCCGGCATCGCCCCCGAGCATCTCGCGCATATCTTCGAGCCGTTCTTCACGACGAAGGCCGTGGGCAAGGGCACGGGGCTCGGCCTCAGCCAGGTCTTCGGCTTCGCCAAGCAGTCGGGCGGCGACGTCGACGTGCGCAGCGCCAGGGGCGCCGGATCGACCTTCACGCTCTACCTGCCCGAGGAGCGGGCCGAGACCGCCGCGGCGCCCGACCGCTGCCCGGACCCGCTCCCGGCCCCGAGCGGCCATGGGCAGCGGGTGCTGCTCGTCGAGGACAACATCGAGGTCGGCCGCTTCTGCACGCAGATCCTCGACGATCTCGGCTACGCGACGGTCTGGGCGGCCAATGCCGAGGAGGCCCTGGAACGGCTCGGCCCCGACGGCGGCGGATTCGACGTGGTGTTCTCGGACGTGGTGATGCCGGGCATGGGGGGCTTCGCCCTCGCGGAGACGCTGCGCGAGCGCCTGCCCGCGCTGCCGGTGGTGCTCGCCTCGGGCTACAGCCACGTCCTCGCCCGGGAGGCCGATCACGGGTTCGAGCTCCTGCACAAGCCCTACTCGGCCGAGCAGCTCGCCCGCGTCCTGCAACGCGTCACGGGCCAGGCGGCGGCCCTGCGCGAGGGCACCGCCTCCTGAGGCCTCCCATCCCACGATCCAGGGCGCACCCGGCCTGCGGCCGGCACGGGTGGGATTCATCGGGATTCACGCCGGAACGCCCGGGTAGCCCGACGGTATCGGGCGCCCGGAACCGCCCGCCGACGGCGCCGGTTCCGCGCGACGCGTCCCGCTCAGCGGGAGGCAGGGTTTCGTCGCGCGCAGATCTCGCCGCTTGGTAGGCAATTTTTCGGCCCCGTCCGGTTGCTTCCGAGCACTGTTTTTCGGCTGGACACCCAACATCCCGCCAAGAAAAAACGAAGTAAACAATACTTGCTCGCCGCCCGGCTTAACCAAACCTGAGCGCCTCGGGCTAGCTCGCCCAAAATGTGATGCGAATAGGGCAGCGATGCCCTGCCTCATTTTGGCCGGGACCGGATTTGATTGGCGCCGCCGTCGCAAACAACAAAGGGAATGCGCATGGCCACGAAGCCTGTCTGCCGGACCGCCGCTGTGATCCTCGGCACCGTCGCGGCACTTGCCGCCGGTGTACCCGCCTCTGCCCAGAGCGGTGCAGCCTCCTGGTACGGCAGCGGACATCGGACCGCGAACGGCGAACGCTTCAACCCCAACGGTCTGACCGCCGCCCACCGCAGCCTGCCCTTCGGCACGCGGGTTCGGGTCGCCGACAAGCGCACCGGTCGCTCCGTCGTCGTGCGGATCAACGATCGCGGCCCCTTCGTGCACGGGCGCATCATCGATCTCTCCCGCGGCTCGGCCCGGGCGCTCGGCATGGGCGGCACCACCTACGTCTCGCTCCAGGTGGTGGACTGACACACCGCCGCGCGAGCGCACCGATCCCGCTCGCCGAAGGCTGAGGTCTCCCCGGGAGACCCGCGTGCCGGCCTCACCCCCCTGCTGCGGCTTCGGTGGGGCCGGCACGCGCGCAGCGCCCGCAGGGCGCGCAGCTCGTGCCCGCATCGGCGGCGTTGCCGCCGGCGGCCCGCACCCCCATCTCGCGCCTGGAACAGCAGGAACCCGCGCGCGATGGCAAAACCCCTGATCGTCGATATCCCGCACGACCTCGGACGCGAGGAGGCGCGCCGCCGGATCGAGACCGGCGTCGAGCAGGGCAAGGGCATGCTCGCCAAGAGCGGCGTCGCCGTCGACCGCCTCGGCTGGACCGGCGACCGCCTCGATTTCGCGCTCTCCGCGCTCGCCCAGAAGGTCGAGGGCGCGATCGATGTCGGGCCGGAGAGCGTGCGCGTCGAAGTGAAGCTGCCCTTCCTGCTCGCGATCTTCGCCGAGAAGATCCAGAACTCGCTCGGCAAGCAGGGCAACCTTCTGCTCACCAAGAAATAGGCTTCGGGCCGGCCGGCGCCCGGAACCGCCCGCCGGGCCTTCCGTTAGCCGCGACACGCCGAGGCCCTTCGGCGTGGCAGCGCAGGAGCGTAACCATGGCCAATCCCGGCGGAGTCCCCGAGGTGCCGGACCAGCCCGGCCCCGAGCCCGTGACGCCCTCGGAGCCGCCGACGGTTCCGAGCCCCGGCCCGGGCCCCGAAATCCCCGGCCACAGCCCACCCGAGACGCCCGGTGGCCAGCCGACCGAGATCCCGGTCGTCGACCCGACCCCGTCCTCCCCGACCGGTCCGGCGAACCCGACCGCCTGAGGCGGCGTCGCGGCGTTTGTGAAGGCCGGCGCGCGCTGTCATAAGCCCGCGCATGGCCGCCCCACCGCTCCTCACCCTCCAGGACATCGCGCTGACCTTCGGCGGCACGCCGCTGATCGAGCGCGCCGAGCTCACCATCGCGCCCGGCGAGCGCACCTGCCTCGTCGGCCGCAACGGCTCGGGCAAGTCGACGCTGATGCGCATCGCGGCGGGCCTCGTCGAGTCCGATGCGGGCAAGCGCTTCGTCCAGCCCGGCACCACGATCCGCTACCTCGCGCAGGAGCCGGATTTCTCCGGCTTTCCCACGACGCTCGCCTTCGTGGAGGCGGGGCTGGCGCCCGGCGATGCCAGCCACCGCGCCCGCTACCTGCTCGAGAGCCTCGGCCTCACGGGCGAGGAGGATCCGACCAAGCTCTCCGGCGGCGAGGGCCGGCGCGCGGCCCTCGCGCAGGCGCTGGCGCCCGAACCCGACGTGCTGCTCCTCGACGAGCCGACGAACCATCTCGACCTGCCGGCGATCGAGTGGCTGGAGGGGGAGCTCCGCGGCACCCGTGCGGCGCTGGTTCTGATCAGCCACGACCGGCGCTTCCTCTCGGCGCTCTCGCGCGCCACCGTCTGGCTCGACCGCGGCGTCACGCGCCGGATCGACCAGGGCTTCTCCGGCTTCGAGGCGTGGCGCGACGCCTTCTTCGAGGAGGAGGAGCGCGAGCGGCACAAGCTCGACCGCAAGATCGCCGCCGAGGAGGACTGGCTGCGCTACGGCGTCACCGCCCGGCGCAAGCGCAACGTGCGCCGGCTCGGCAACCTGCACGCCCTGCGGCAGGCAAGGCGGGAGGCGCGGCGGCCGGTCGGCAGCGTCAGCATGCAGGCGAGCGAGGCGGAGGGCTCCGGCACGCTGGTGATCGAGGCCAAGGACATTTCGAAGGCCTACGGCGCGCGCACGATCGTCGATCGCCTGTCGCTGCGCGTCACCCGCGGCGACCGGCTCGGCATCGTCGGCGCGAACGGGGCCGGCAAGACGACGCTGCTCAACCTGCTGATGGGCCAGCTCGCGCCCGATTCCGGCACGGTGCGGCTCGGAACGAACCTGCAGCCCGTGATCCTCGATCAGGCGCGGGCGACGCTGGAGCCGAGCCAGACGGTGAGCGACGTGCTCACCGGCGGGCGCGGCGATTCCGTCACCGTCAACGGCCAGAGCCGGCACGTGATCGGCTACCTCAAGGACTTCCTGTTCTCCCCCGAACAGGCCCGCACGCCGGTCTCCGTTCTCTCGGGCGGCGAGCGCAACCGGCTGCTGATCGCCCGGGCGCTGGCCCAGCCCTCGAACCTGCTGGTCCTCGACGAGCCGACGAACGACCTCGACCTCGAGACCCTCGACCTCCTCCAGGAGATGCTGGACGATTATGCCGGTACGCTGCTGCTGGTGAGCCACGACCGCGACTTCCTCGACCGGGTGGTCGGCAGCGTTCTGGTCTCCGAGGGCGAGGGCCGCTGGATCGAGTACGCGGGCGGCTACTCGGACATGATCACCCAGCGGGGCGTGGGGGTGCAGGCCCGCGCCGCGGCGGCCCGCAAGGAATCGAGGGCCGAGAAGGCCGAGCCGCGCGAGCGGGCCTCCGCGCCCGCCGCGAAGCCGAAGCTCGGCTTCAAGGACCAGCACGAGCTGAAGACGCTGCCCGACCGGATGAAGAAGCTGGAGGCGGCGATCGCGCAGCTGCGCGAGATCCTGGCCGATCCCGGCCTCTACGCCCGCGACCCGGCCCGCTTCGACAAGGCGAGCACGATGCTGGCCCAGGCCGAGACCGAGCTCGCCGGGGCGGAAGATCGCTGGCTGGAGCTGGAGATGCTGCGCGAGGCCGCGGGCGCCTGAGGCGCCGCGCGGCCTTCAAGATGCCGGAAAGTCGGGCTGATCTGGCAGCCTGCGGATCAGCCCTGCGAGACCGCCCGTGCCGCTGCCCGATCGACAGACCCGTCTCCGCCGCGTCGGCTGGCTCGCCGGCCTGCCGCTGCTCGCGCTGGCCTGGGGCGGAGCCACCCTCCTCGCGGCCCCTCGGATCGGCGCGCGGATCGAGGCGGAGGCACGGGACGTGGCGCGCCTCACGGAAGACCGGGAGGGCGAACCCTGGCTGCGGGTCGCCGCGCGGGGACGCGATCTCGTGGCCAAGGGGGAAGCCCCGGGCGAGGCCGAGCGCGCCACCGTGCTGACGCGGCTGGCGGCCCTGCCGAGCCCGCGCCGGATCGTCTCCGAGATCGGCCTCGTCGAGACCGCCGCGCCCTTCGTCTGGTCGGCGGAGCGGACGGGGGCGGGCATCGCCCTCTCGGGGAACCGTCCCGCCGAGATCGGCCGCCGCGCCCTGGAGGAGACGCTCGTCGCCGCGCTGCCCTCCGGGTCCCGGCTCACCGACGAGGCCCGTGCGGCGCGCGGCGCCCCGCCGGATTTCCCCGCGGCCGCGGCCTACGCCGCCGCGAAGCTCTCGCGCCTCGCCCGCGGCGCCAGGGTCAGCCTCACCGACACGGTGATCTCGGCGTCCGGCGAGGCGGTGGACGTCGCGGCCTACGACGCGCTCCGGGGCGGCTTCGGCGAGCCGCCGCGCGGCTACAGCATCGGGCGGATCGACATCCTGCCGCCGAGCGTGTCCGACTTCCGCTTCGCGGTGGAGCGCCTGCCCGGCGGCGGGCTTGTGCTGACCGGCCACACGATCTCGGAGAATGCGCGGGCCGAGATCCGCAAGGCGGCGACCGAGGCCGCGGCGGGCGCCTTCGTGGACGACCGCACCCGGACCGCGCGCGGCCTGCCGCCCGGAATCGAGCCGGGGGCGCTGGCCGGCGCGATGCTGGCGCTCTCCGACCTTCTGCAGAGCGGGCGCGTCACCTTCGAGAACGGCCGGGTCTCGGTCGCGGGAGACGCCCTCGACGCGCAGGCGGTCGGGGAGGCCGAGACGCTGATGCGCGTCCGCCTGCCGGCCGGCGTCGCGGCCGGATCGGTGGCGCTCGCGGTCCGACCGCTCTCGCCCTACCGGGTCAGCCTGCGCCGCGAGGCCGACAGCGTGGTCGTCACCGGGCATCTGCCGGGCCCGGAGGCGCGCGAGCGTCTGCTGGCCGCGCTCCGTCCGCGCTTCTTCCGCGAGCGCGTCCTCGACCGCACCCGCCTCGCGGACGGCGCGCCCCCGAACCTCTCGTCGGCCCTCGAAGCGGCCGTGCCGGCGCTGGCGAACCTCGCCGAGGGCGAGATCGCGGTGGCGGACGCGAACCTCGTGCTGACCGGCGAGAGCCTCTACCGCGAGAGCGCCGAGCGCGTGACCGAGAGCCTGCCCCGGGCGCTGCCCGCGGGCTGGACCGCCCGCGTTGCCGTTCAGCCGCGCGGCACCGCGCCGCGGCGCGAGCCCGAGTCCTGCCGGACGAGCCTCGACGCCGCCTGGAGCGAGCGCCTCCGCTTCGAGCCCGGCAGCACCGCGCTGACGGCGGCGATGTACCCGATCCTCGACGCGGCCGCGTCCCTCGCGAAGGCCTGCCCCACCCTGCGGCTGGCGGTGACCGGCCATGCCGACCCGCCGGGCGCCAAGCCGCAGAAGCCCGCCGAGCCCGCTCCGGAGACCAAACCGGCCGAGGCTGCGGAGAAGGACGCGACGAGCAAGGCGGTCAAGGGGACGGCCAAGGGGGGGCCCAAGGGGGCGGCGAAGACTCCGGCGAAGCCCCCCCCGAAGCCGGAGCCGCCACCCGAGCCTTCCGGCGAGGACCTCGCGCGGCTGCGCGCTCAGGTTGTGGTCGAGTACCTGCTCCAGGCGGGCGCCGCCGCCGGCCAGGTCGCGGTCGCCGACGGGCCGGCGGGCGAGCGCCGCAGCGTGGCCCTGGCGTCGGGGCCTTGATCACTGGCCCTCGATTGCTGCTCGAACCATCCTGCTTGAAACGCCCTGACCCGCTCCTGCACCGGCGCGCCCGTGTGCTCGGTTGCGGGCCGCTCGAAGATGAGGCCGCGTGATCGTTCTGTTGGCCGGCCTCTGGCCGGGACTGGCCGTGGCCCTTCTCCTCGGGCTCGGCGTCGGCGCCCTCTCGGGCTGGCCGCGGGACCGCGCGATCCCGCTCGGCCTCGGCGTCCTCGCGCTCCTGCTCGCCGGGCTCGCGACCTCGGGCCTGGTCACGGGGCTGGCCGACTTCGGGCTGGACGGCGGCGCGCTGATGCTCGCCGCCTACCTCGTGGGCTGCGCGCTCGGAAGTCTCGCGCACGGGCAGCGCCCCGACCGAGACAGGCTGTAGGCCCGAAGCGCTCAGGGTTGCGAGCCGACGGCGGTCACCGGACCGGTCGCCCGCTCCGACGCGACCACCACCTCGGTCTTCACCGAGTTCGCGATGAAGCATTCCGCGTGCGCCTCGTGATGGAGGCGGGCCAGCGTCTCCGCATCGGGCTCGCCGCCCGACCAGGCGATCTCCGGGCGCAGCGTCACCCGCGTCACCGCATGCCGCCCCGGATCGACCTCCGCCATCACGCCCTCGGCCCGGTCGCGATAGGCGCACACGGAGAAGCCCGCCAGGCGGGCGCGGTGGAGAAAGGTCAGCATGTGGCAGCTCGACAGAGCCGCCACCAGCATCTCCTCGGGGTCGACCGCCTCCGGCACGGCCCACTTGCCGACGACGTGGGGCGAGGCGGAGCCGGCGAGCGTCGCGCCGCCGTCGAAGCCGAGGCTGTGGCCCCGGCTGTAGCGGCCGTTCGGAAAATCCTCGCCGGGCCGCAGGGCCCAGGCAATCTCGGCGATGTGCGTCGACATGCATCCCTCTCCCGGTCTCATCCCACCCTGGGGCGACCCGGACAGGCGGGAGGTGCAGGCGCACACCCCGCCGACCGTGTCCGCCGCGCTTTCGCGCGGGCGGCGGCGCTCCCGTGGGAACCGGAGACTGCGCCCGCCGCGTTCTGATCTTCGACCGGGAGCCCAGGGCTCCTCCCACCGAAGAGCGACAGGGTGCAACCCGATGCCCCATCCTGACAACCGATCCCGCCGGGGTCTGCGGCCGCGGGCCGGCGGCCCCGCCACGGCGCTGTTCCTGGCCGGCCTCGGCTTCGCGGCCGTCTCCGCGGCCGTCGCGCCCCTCGGCGCCCGCTTCGTCGCGCCGGCCTCGGCCCAGTCGGCCGCGAGCCGGATCGACCAGCCCACGGCCGGCACGCTCCCGCCGGGCACCACCACCGTGAAGGAGGCGCACCCGGAAGCCGCGCACAAGCCGAACGACGGCGTATCGGCCCCGCGCGCGCTCAAGCCTTCGACGGCCGTAACCCCGGACGAGGGCGGGGGTCGCGTCAACCCGAAGGATCACCTGCCGGGTTCCATGCGCAGAGGGGGTTGATCGGGACCGTCGATCGGCACGCCCGATCCCCGCAGCTTCCGCCCGGTGTCGCCCGCGTGCGACGCCGGGCGGAGACGCGCATCGAACACTCGCAAAGCTCCCGGAACCTCCCTATAAGCGCCGCTTCGCGCGAGGATTCGCGCCAGACGACGCCGCGAGGTGGCGGGAGTTACGATTATGGGCGAGCGTTCGACGTCAAAGACTTGGTCCCCGAAGAGCTGGCGCGGCCTGCCGATTCAGCAGGTCCCGGCTTATCCGGACGCGACCGCGCTGAAGGCCGTCGAGGACCAGATCGCGAGCTTTCCGCCCCTCGTCTTTGCCGGTGAGGCCCGCAAGCTGAAGGCGTCGCTCGCGCGCGTCGCCGCGGGCGAAGCCTTCCTGCTGCAGGGCGGCGATTGCGCCGAGAGCTTCGACGAGCACTCCGCCGACAACATCCGCGACTTCTTCCGCGTCTTCCTGCAGATGGCGCTGGTGCTGACCTTCGCGGGCGGCTCGCCGGTGGTGAAGGTCGGGCGCATCGCGGGCCAGTTCGCCAAGCCCCGCTCCTCGCCGACCGAGACGCTCGACGGCGTCTCGCTGCCGAGCTACCGCGGCGACATCGTCAACGGCATCGGCTTCACGGACGAGGCCCGCGTGCCGGATCCGCGCCGCCAGCTCGAGGCCTACCGGCAGTCGGCGGCGACGCTGAACCTGCTGCGCGCCTTCGCGACCGGCGGCTACGCCAACCTCGACAACGCGCATCGCTGGATGCTGGGCTTCGTGAAGGACAGCCCCCAGTCCTCGCGCTACCAGGACGTGGCCGGCCGGATGTCGGACGCGCTGCACTTCATGCAGGCGATCGGGATCAATCCCGAGACCCATCAGGAGGTGCGCACGACCGACTTCTACACCAGCCACGAGGCCCTGCTGCTCGGCTACGAGGAGGCGCTGACCCGCGTCGATTCGACGAGCGGCGACTGGTACGCCACCTCGGGCCACATGCTGTGGATCGGCGACCGCACCCGGCAGCCCGACCACGCGCACGTGGAGTACGCCCGCGGGATCAAGAACCCGATCGGCCTCAAGTGCGGCCCGTCGATGACCGCCGAGGGGCTGATCGGCCTGATCGACCAGCTCAACCCCGAGAACGAGGCGGGCCGCCTCTCGCTGATCTGCCGCTTCGGCGCGGACAAGGTCGGCGAGCACCTGCCCCGGCTGGTCCGGGCGGTGGAGCGCGAGGGCCGCAGTGTGACCTGGGTCTGCGACCCGATGCACGGCAACACCATCGCGGCCGGCCGCTACAAGACGCGGCCGTTCGAGCGGGTGATGCAGGAGATCGAGGGCTTCTTCGGCGTGCACCGCGCCGAGGGCACGGTCGCGGGCGGCATCCACCTGGAGATGACCGGCAAGGACGTCACCGAGTGCACGGGCGGCGCCCGGGCGCTCACGGCGGACGACCTGCAGGACCGCTACCACACCTACTGCGACCCGCGCCTCAACGCGGAGCAGGCGCTGGAGGTGGCCTTCCTCACCGCCGAGCTGATCAAGCGCGAGCGCGCCGAGATCGAGCGCCCGCGCCTCGACGCGGCGGAGTGAGCCGGGGGGCCGGCGGCGGGCGCAACCCGCCGCCGCTCCGGGCTCAGTGCAGCCAGTTGGTGAAGAAGTAGATCAGGAGGATGATCGGCAGCGGTATGCCGATCAGCCAGAGAAGACCACCCTTGAGCATCGCGGAACTCCTACAACCGTAAGCTGCGACCCAACGGGGCGGCTCGCGCGGTAGTTCCGAGATTCAGGCGATGGCGCGGTGGATCGCGCCGTTCCAGCGCCGGATGACCGCCGGCACGTCCTCGACCGGCACCGGGCGGCTGAACAGATAGCCCTGGACCTCGTCGCAGCCCTCGGCACGCAGCGTGGCGAGCTGTTCCTCGGTCTCGACACCCTCGGCGGTCGTGGTCATGCCGAGGCTGTCCCCGAGTCCGATCACCGCGCGCACGATGAAGTCGGTGCCGTTCGGAGCCCCGAGATCGCGCACGAAGGACTGGTCGATCTTGATCTTGTCGAAGGGGAACGAGCGCAGGTAGCTGAGCGACGAGTAGCCGGTTCCGAAATCGTCCATGGAGACCCGCACGCCCAGGCCCTTCAGGCTGTGCAGGATCGCGGTGGTCGCCCCGGGATTGGCGACCAGCACGGACTCGGTGATCTCCAGCTCCAGGCGGCGCCCCGGCAGGCCGGAACCGCGCAGCGCGTCGCGCACGGCGGTCACGAGGCTCGCCGAGGTGAACTGCACCGCCGAGACGTTGACCGCGACCTTGATCCCGTCCGGCCAGCGGCTCGCCTCGGCGCAGGCCCGGCGCAGCACCCACTCGCCCAGCGGCACGATCAGGCCGATCTCCTCGGCGACCGGGATGAACTCGGCCGGCGAGACCCGCCCGCGCGCCGGGTGGTTCCAGCGCAGCAAAGCCTCGAAGCCGCAGATCCGGTCGGACGCGAGATCGTAGATCGGCTGGTAGTTGAGTTCGAAGGCCTCCGCGACCAGCGCCTCGCGCAGGTCCTGCTCGAGCAGGCGCCGGGCCTGGATGCGGGCGTCCATCTCCGGCTCGAAGAAGCGGAAGGCGCCCCGCGCCTCGGATTTGGCCCGGTCGAGGGCCATGTCGGCGCTCTTGAGCAGCCGGTCGCAGCTCGAACCGTCGCCGGGCGCCAGCGCGATGCCGATCGTGAGCCCGAGCGTGACGCCGTGGTGCGCGAGGCGGTAGGGGGCGTTCACGACGTCGAGGATGCGGCGGGCCAGGATCGCGGCCTCCTCCGGCCGCTCGATCCCGCGCTGCAGCACCGCGAACTCGTCCGCGCCGACGCGGGCGACGCCGTCGATCTCGCGG
>NZ_BPQM01000059.1 GCF_022179245.1 Methylobacterium gregans | reverse complement strand
AGCCGCCCGGCACGATCGAGTGGGAGTAGCGGGGCCTCAACCCCGCCAGACGTCTCAGCCCCGCCGCTCAAGCGTCGCCACGTAGAACCCGTCTGTCCCGGTGCGGGCGGGACTCATCTGAAGACCGTGGTGGGTGAAGCGCACGGCGTCCGCCAGATCGGGACGCACCCGCGCCACCACGTCCCGCGCCGGCACCACGCCGAATCCCGCGGTGCGGCCCAGGAAGGCGTCGAGTGCCCCATCATTCTCCTGCGGCAGGAGCGAGCAGGTGATGTAGGTGATGCGACCGCCCGGCCGCACGAGGCGTGCCGCCCGGTCGAGCACCACCGCCTGCTCGGCGATGCGGGTGGCGAGGCTGCCCGGGCGCAGGCGCCATTTGGCGTCGGGATTGCGCCGCCACGTCCCGGCGCCGGTGCAGGGCGCGTCAACCACCACGCGGTCCACCGTGCCGTCGAGATCGGTGAGAACGTCGGCGCGGGCCCGGCCTGTCCGGGGCGTGCGGACCTCGGCCTCGGCCCCCGAGCGGCGCAGGCGTTCGTGGATCGGCGCGAGGCGGCGCGGGTCGTCGTCGCTGGCGATCAGCCGGGCGCCGTTGCGGGTCTGGCTGGCCAGCGCAAGCGTCTTGCCGCCGCCGCCCGCGCAGAGATCGACCACCGTCTCGCCCGCCTGCGCCTCGCACAGAAGCGCGGCGAGCTGCGAGCCCTCGTCTTGGATCTCGTACCAGCCCTCCAGGAATTCCGGCTCGACGTGCAGCGCCGGCCCGCGCCCGTCCGCGCCGATCGGGATGCGCAGGCCCTGCGGCGCGAAGGGGGTCGGCTCAGCCCGCAGATGCGCGAGCGCGGGCAGAGCGGCGGCGCGGTCCTGCCGGAGCGCGTTCAGGCGGATGTCGAGGGGCGCCCGGCGCGCGAGCGCCTTCAGCTCGGGCAGGAGATCGTCGCCGAGCAGGCTCTCCAACTCCGGCAGCACCCACTCGGGCACGTCGCCCGCCACATGGGGCGGCGCCTCCGCCAAGGTGCCCTGATCGAGCCGCGCGCGCTCCTCGACGCTCAGAGGTTCGGGGGCGAAGCGCTCGCCGCTGAAGAGCTGAGCGATCGACGGCGCGGCGAGCCCCTGCTGCAGGCGGAGCGCGCCGAGCAGCACGGCCCGCGGCGTCTCGTCCTGCATGATCCAGGCGGCGGCGGCACGGCGGCGCAGGGCATCGTAGACGAGGCTCGCGATCGCGGCACGGTCACCTGAGCCGGCGAAGCGGTGGGCGAGGCCCCAATCCTTGAGGGCATCGGCGGCCGGGCGTCGGCGCGCGGCGATGTCGGCCAGAACCTCGATGGCGGCTGAGCAGCGGGCAGAGGGGGTCAGGTCGGTCTCCTGTCATCTTCTATTCACGCTGCCGTGAAACGGCCACGCTTCGCGCGCCGCGCGGCCATGATACGGCCGAGCTTACGGCCCGATCGAAGCCGACAACGCCTCTCGCTTCAACGAAGGCCGGAGAGCCCGATGTCCCCCCTCCCCCGTCTCTTCCTGGCGGCGCTCGTCGCCGCAGCGCTCGCCGCCTGCTCGCAGGCGCCCGCGGCGCCGGGTCCCGAGCTCAGCCCGCCGCCGCCGCGCGTCGATGCCAAGACGCAGCTCGAGTACGGCGGCCCGCCGCCCCGCGGCCCGCGCTACTGAGCGCTAGCGGGCCTCACGGGCCCGGCGCGTCTCATAGGCCTTGAGCCCCGTATAGACGATCCCGAGGAGCGGGTGCGCGACGTGCGTTGCGCGTGCCCGCGCGATCAGGTCGCCGACGACGTGGTCGGCCTCGATGCGGCCGCCGCCCAGGATGTCGCGCAGCATCGAGGCCGTCATCGGCGAGCCCTCGGCCGTCAGCGTCGCCCGGGCCTGCGCCGCGACCTTGTCGCGGGGCGCGTAGCCGGCGGCGGCGGCCGTCGCAAGGCACTCGTCGTGGAGCCCCTCGATCAGCGCCTGCCCGCCGGGCGCCGCGAGGATGTCGCCCAGGGCTGCCCGCATCAGGGTCGTGGCGCCCGCAAGCGTTGTCAGGAAGACCCACTTCTCCCACATCTCCAGCAAGATCTTGTCGCTCAACCGGGCCTGGAACTTCGCGCCCTGCATCAGCGCGTCGATCGCCTGCACCCGGTCCGAGCGCCCGCCGTCGCGCTCGCCGTAGGTGATCGTGCAGAGCTCGCTCATGTGGCGGATCTCACCATCCGGGCCGACCGTCGAGATGATGGCGCAGGAGCCGCCGAGCACGCGCGCCGGCCCGAAGGCGGCGTCGAGCGCGTCGAGATGGGCCATGCCATTGAGGATCGGCAGGACGAGCGTGCCCTCGGTCACCGCGGGCGCCATGTCCCGGAGCGCCGCGTCGAGGTCGTAGGCCTTGCAGGAGAGGACGACGAGGTCGAAGACCTCCTCTCCCAATCGGTCCGCCGTGACGGTCCGCGGCGCGGGCAGGTGCAGGTCGCCGAGCGGGCTCTTCAGGTTCAGCCCGCGCGCCGCCAGGATCTCCGCACGACCCGGACGAACCAGGAAGGTCACGTCGCGTTTGATCTCGGCGAGCCGCGCCCCGTAATAGCCGCCGGTTGCCCCGGCCCCCACCACCAGCACGCGCATCGCCCAACTCCCTGCCGTCACGTCCCGGCCTCCATGCGCGTGGGAAGGCCGGGATGCAACTCGAGCCTCGGCGCCAATCAGGTCCGGGACGGGTAGTTCGGGCTCTCGCGGGTGATGGTGACGTCGTGGACGTGGCTCTCGCGCAGGCCCGCATTGGTGATGCGGATGAACTGCGCGCGCTCCTGGAACTCGGGGATCGTGGCGGCGCCCACATAGCCCATCGCGGCGCGCAAGCCCCCGGCGAGCTGGTGCAGCACTGCGCCGACCGGGCCCTTGTAGGGCACCTGCCCCTCGATGCCCTCCGGCACGAGCTTGTGGGTGTCGCTGACCTCGGCCTGGAAGTAGCGGTCGGCCGAGCCGCGGGCCATCGCGCCGACCGAGCCCATGCCGCGGTAGCTCTTGTAGGAGCGGCCCTGGTACAGGAACACGTCGCCTGGGGCCTCGTCGGTGCCCGCGAGGAGCGAGCCGAGCATTGCCACCGAGGCGCCGGCCGCGATCGCCTTGGCGAGGTCGCCCGAGTACTTGATGCCGCCGTCGGCGATCACCGGCACGTCGGCCTCGTAGGCCGCTTCGACGGCCTCCATCAGGGCGGTGAGCTGGGGTACGCCGACGCCCGCGACGATGCGGGTGGTGCAGATCGAGCCCGGCCCGATGCCGACCTTGATGGCGTCCGCGCCGGCATCGATCAGGGCCTGAGCGCCGTCCCGCGTCGCGACGTTGCCCGCCACCACCTGAACGGCGTTGGAGAGCTGCTTCACCCGGCGCACGGCGTCGAGCACCTTGATCGAGTGGCCGTGGGCCGTGTCGACCACGATGACGTCACAGCCGGCGTCGATCAGGCGCTCGGCTCGCTCGAAGCCGCCGTCGCCCGTGGTGGTGGCGGCGGCCACACGCAGGCGGCCGTGCTCATCCTTCACGGCGGTCGGGTAGGCGACCTGCTTCTCGATGTCCTTCACCGTGATCAGACCGATGCAGCGGTAGTGGTCGTCAACGACGAGCAGCTTCTCGATGCGGAACTGGTGCAGCAGGCGCTTGGCCTCGTCCTGGGTCACGCCCTCGCGCACGGTGATCAGCCGGTCGCGGGTCATCAGTTCGGCCACCGGCTGGCTGGCATTCGTGGCGAAGCGCACGTCGCGGTTGGTCAGGATTCCGACGAGCTTGCCGCGCGAGCCGTTGGGGCCCCGCTCCACCACCGGGATGCCGGAGATGCGATTCTGCTTCATCACCTCGAACGCCTCGGCGAGGCTCGCGTCCGGATGGATGGTGATCGGGTTCAGGACCATGCCCGACTCGTACTTCTTGACGAGACGGACCTGCTCGGCCTGCTCCGGCGGCTCCAGGTTGCGGTGGATCACGCCGAGCCCGCCGAGCTGCGCCATGGCGATGGCCATCGGCGCCTCGGTGACGGTATCCATCGCCGAGGAGAGGATCGGCAGGTTGAGCTTGATCGTGCGGGTAAGGCGGGAGCCGACATTGACCTCGGTCGGCATCACCGAGGACGCCGCGGGCCGCAGGAGGACGTCGTCGAAGGTCAGGCCCTCGATGATCGAGGCGGCGCGGATGGGGGCCATGTGCCAACTTCCCTGCAGGTGCGCGGCGCCTGATCCAGGGCCACCGGCGTGATTGGGTTGGCACGGGCCGATATCACGGGGGAACCGGCCCCGCCAAGGCGGCGAAACCCCGCCGCAACAGCTTATTCACGCCGGGCCCGCCTGCGCGGGCCGCATGGCGGCGCGCAGCAGGTCACGGAACGCCAGCGCCTCAGCGCGCCGGGAGCCCGTTGGCCGGTCCCTTGTCGGTCCAGTCCGGCGGCAGGCCGATATAATCGCCCGCGATGCCGTTGACGCCGGGGGCCCGGCCGAAGGCCTCGCAATCCGGGTCGAGCGGCGCCTCGCCCAGCGTCGTGATGCGCACGCGGTCCCAGGTCGGGATCGAGAGCGGCGCCTTGAAGGGGTCCTGGCCGGTGGCGATGAGGTAGCCGAGATCCTGGCCGAAATCGCCCGCGAGGTCGTAGGCATCACTGGCCGGCGAGAAGCGCGGTTGGCTGGTGAAGGAGTTCGAGGCGCCGCCCCAGACCATCGCGACCCGCTGCTGGCGGCGGCGGTCGAGCGCCTCGGCCTCGACGGTCAGACTGCCGAGCCCGATCGGCACCCGCGGAATCGGAACGCGGCCGATACCCTCCGCGAAGCCGACGCCGACCTGCGAGGCAACCGTGACCGCGGCCGAGAGGCCGATGGTCGAGCCGGCGCCGACGAGGTTCGTCGGCTCCACGCGGGTCACCTGCGCGCGCACCGTGAGGTCGGCGTCGCGGGTCGAGACGACGTCGTATTTCAGGGACAGCTCGTAGCAGAGCGCCCGGTCGGCGTTGTTGGCTACGACCCGACGCTCGACCTCGTTGAGCCCGGCGGCGCCCGCAGTATTGGCCGGGAAGCTCGTCGGGATGATGCGCACCGTGCGGGTGCGGGCGAGCGCGGCCTGATCGGCGTAGAGCCTGGCCGTGGTCGACGCCTCGGTGCTCGCGCGCAGGAGGTCGTAGCGCGTGAGCGAGCCGTTGTCGTTGAGGAGCACGGTGCCGCAGGCGGCGACCGAGAGCATCAGGGCGGAGGCCGCGGCGAGGCGCGGCAGGGATCGGGGCGATAGCGATCGGGGCGTCTTCGGCCTCGTGATCATCCGGTCACTTTCTCGAGGAACGGACCCGCATCCCGCGGCCCGTACGGGCGCGGGGGGCCGCAAACACTATGGCTGAGCTTAGGGCCGATGGCCTTGGCCCGGAAGGGCTGGGCCGGGCACGTGCCGCGTTCGGAAACAATCCGTGGCCGATCCGCCACGGAATCGGGTGGATCGCTTGTGCGATCGGTCACATTCCACGCAGGCACGCTGCGCATGCAACCGGGTGTTCACCAAAACGCTTGTGGAGACCGATGTCCCCGACCCGGATCGTTCCCCTCGTCGTCGCCACCGCCCTGTTCATGGAGAACACGGACGCGACCGTCATCGCCACGGCCCTGCCGACGATCGCCGCGAGCCTTGGCGAGGATCCCATCGCCCTGAAGCTCGCGCTGACCGCCTATCTGGTCAGCCTCGCGATCTTCATCCCCGTGAGCGGCTGGATGGCCGACCGGTTCGGGGTACGCACCGTGTTCCGCGCGGCACTCGGCGTGTTCATGGCGGGCTCGCTCGCCTGCGCGGCTGCCGACGGGCTTGTGGGCTTCGTAGCGGCGCGCTTCCTCCAAGGCCTCGGCGGCGCCATGATGGTACCGGTCGGGCGCCTCGTGATCCTGCGCAGCGTCCCGAAATCGGAACTCGTCACCGCGCTCGCCTACCTGACGATTCCCGCGCTGATCGGCCCGATCCTGGGGCCGCCGCTCGGCGGCCTGATCACCACTTGGCTCGACTGGCGCTGGATCTTCCTGATCAACATCCCGATCGGGATCGCCGGCATCGTGCTGGCGAGCATCTACTTCGAGGACCTGCGCGAGGCGGAGCGGCCGCCGCTCGACGTCGCGGGCTTCCTGCTGCTCGGGCCGGGACTGGCCGGCCTGATGCTCGGCCTCGCCTCGCTCGGACGTCACCTGCTGCCGGCTTGGCTCACCTGGGGCTGCCTCGGCGGGGGCGCGGCCCTCCTCGGCCTATACATCGGCCATTCCCGTCGGGTTGCGCACCCGGTGCTGCGACTGGAACTGCTCGGATACCCGACCTTCCGGGCCGCTGTGACGGGCGGCTCGCTGTTCCGCATCGGCACCGGGGCGATCCCCTTCCTGCTGCCGCTGATGCTGCAGATCGGCTTCGGCCTCGACGCGCTGCAATCGGGCCTGATCACCTTCGCGGCCGCTGCAGGCGCGATGCTGGTGAAGACGGTCGGCCCTCGGATCCTGCGCACATTCGGGTTCCGTGCCGTGATGGTGACGAACGCGGTGCTGGCGGCGGCCTTCCTGGCGGTGAACGGTCTGTTCACCGCCCACACCCCGCACGCGCTGATCGTCGGCCTGCTTTTCTTCGGCGGATGCCTGCGCTCGCTGCAATTCACCTGCATCAACGCGATCGCCTACGCCGATCTGGAGCAGCGGGAGATGAGCGCGGGCACGAGTCTGGCGAGCGTCGCGCAGCAGCTCTCGCTGAGCCTCGGCGTGACGCTGGGCGCCCTCGCGCTGGAGGGCGCGGCCGCCTGGCACGGGCGCGCGGAGATCCGGGCGGAGGATTTCGGACCGGCCTTCCTGGTGGTGGCGCTGATCTCGGGTGCCTCGGTGTTCGCCTTCCGCCGTCTGAGCCCGGAAGCGGGCGCGGAGATCTCCGGCCGGCGCGCGGCGGTTGCTGCACCGGCCGGAGCGCCCGGGCGGAACTAGGCCGCGGCGCGCGCGGGCCGGCCGCCGCGCTTCGGGCCGTTGCTGTTAGCGGGCTTGCGGGCGGGCGCCTTCTTGGCCGCCGCCTTCCCGCCCGCGCGAAAACCCTGCCAGCTCCAGGCACCGGGGCCCTGGAGGGCATAGAACAGGAAGCCGCCCGCCAGACCGAGATCGGCCAGCAGCAGCGTGCGCTCGGCGACCGCGGCCGCGCCGCCGAACTGCCAGAACGGGTGCAGCACGACCGCCATGCCGGCCGCGAAGAGTGCGAGCGCGAGGCCGGTCAGTCGCGGCAGCACGCCGAGGATCAGCGCCAGCGGTCCGAAGACCTGCACCACCACCATCGCGGTCGCAACCGCGTTCGGGGCCGGCACGCCCGCCCCGGCCAGCGTCACCGCGAAGCCCGACACATTGAGGGCCCGGGCGATTCCCGTTGGCAGAAGGGCCGCAGCCAGCAGAAGGCGTGCGGCGAGGCTGATGGCGTCCGGGGCTCTGGCGATCACGGGATGGCTCCTTCGGGCAGGCCCGGAGAGCCTTGGGGCCGGCGCGTATAGGCCGGGTTAAGGGCGTGGCGCCGTCAACCGGAGACGCCGCCGCGGAACAGGCGACCGTGCTCGGTCCAGGCCACGACGAGGAGCGCGAGGGCGCCGAGCGTCGCGTAGCCGACGCCGATCGGTAGCACCGTGCCGTCGAAGGCCTGCCCGATCAGGAAGCCGCACAGGGCACCGAGGATCGTGGTGTAGAAGCCGAGGAAAGAAGAGGCGGTGCCGGCGATGGCCCCCAGCGGCTCCAGCGCCAGCGCGTTGAAGTTCGGCATGGCGAAGCTGATCAGGAACTGATTCACCGCCAGCACGCCGAGGAATAGGGCGAGGGGCGGGTGGCCGCCATAGGCGAGGCCGACGCCGACCTGCGCGAGTCCCACCACGACGAAGGCCGAGAGGCCCGCATGCGAGAGCGGGCGCATGCCGAGGAGCCGCACCACCCGGGCGTTGACCAGGGTCGCCGCACCCATCGCGCCCGCCACCGCGCCGAAGGCCAGCGGGAACAGGGTGCCGAGATGGTAGAGCCCGGTGTCGAAGATCTGCTGGGACGAGCCGACATAGCCCATGATGCAGCCGGTGAGCAGGCCGAGCGCCGTGGCGTAGCCGACGGCCACCCGGCAGCGGAGCGTCGTCAGGACGGCCTGCGCGGTGGCGCCGAGCGAGAGCGGGCGGCGGTAGTCCGGATGCAGCGTCTCCGGCATGCGCCACGTGAACCAGAGCGTGCAGATCGCGGCCAGCACCAGCATCGAGACGAACACCCAGACCCAGGAGCCGAGCGCCAGCATCATCCCGCCGACGGCAGGCGCAATCATCGGCACGATCAGGAACACCATCATGATGAGCGACATCACGCTCGCCATCTCGCGGCCGGCGAAGCGGTCGCGCACGATCGCGGTCGAGAGCACGCGCCCGCTCGCCGCGCCGACGCCCTGGATGATGCGGGCGGCGAGCAGCCAGCCGAACGAGGGTGCAACCATCGCCAGCACCGTGCCCGCCGCGTAGATCGCGAGCCCGGCGAGCAGGACCGGCCGGCGTCCGAGGGCGTCGGAAACCGGCCCGTAGACGATCTGTGCCACCCCGAAGCCGATCATGTAGACGTAGACGAGGAGTTGGAGGTGATTCGCGTCGCCGACGGCGAAGCGCGCCTGGATCGCTGGGAAGGCCGGGAGCAGGTTGTCGATCGAGATCGCGGTCACCGCCATCATCAGGGCGACGATGGCGACGAACTCGGCGAAGCCCGGACCGGCCCAAGGCACGGGAATGGCGACGCTGGCGCGCGCGCCCTCGGGCGGGTTCGGCCGGATCGGTGCGGTCACGGATGCCTCGGAACGGAGCTGCGGGAGAGCCCCCTCCCGGGCTCCCCGTCCCCCGACAACGCGGCGGCGGTGTGACGGTGCGCATGTCCGCGGCACAGCACTGGCTTGCCGACGCCCATAGGGCCGGAACGGAGAAGGCTCAGCTTCGTTGGGCGCGCGAGCGCAATCCTCTGGAGAGACCGATGTCCAGCCTCGTCCGCATCCTCCTCGCGATCTTCCTGCCGCCCGTCGCCGTGCTGCTGACCACCGGCTTCGGCCTGCAGTTCCTGCTCAACATCGTGCTGTGGATCCTGGGCTGGCTGCCCGGCACCGTCCACGCGCTCTGGCTGATGAACCGCGAGCGCCCGCTGGTCTGAGCGGGCGGACAGCTCGTCGCGGGGAGGGAGTGGCGGCGGCGCCTCAACGGGCCGTCTCTGCCTTCACTGCCGGCTTCTTCGCCTCGGCGACCTTCGCGGCGGGCGCCTTTTTCTCGGCGATCGCGCCTGTCGCGGTCGGCGGCTTCGCCAGATGAGCCTGGATACGGGCGCGGGCGGTGTGGACCTGCTTGGCGGGCTCGGCAGTCGCAGCGTCGGTGGCGGGGGTCGCGGGCTCCGGCGCGGGCGCTTCCTTGCGGGAGAGGCCGCCGAACACCTTCTGGAAGGCCGAGACGTCGCCCTCCGCGTCCGCGACCGTGACGCGGGCGGGCTTGACGACCTCAGCCTCCGGCCCGCCCTGCTTGGCCAGCATCAGCGGAGCCGCGGCCGGCGTCGCAGCCGGTTTGGCGCCGGTGGCCAGGGCCGCCGCGGCGGCCTTCGTCGGAATCGGCGCGGCGGCGAGCTGCGTCCGGCCCTTCAGCCCGCTCGCGGGTGCGGCCTTCGGCTCGACCGCGATCTCTTCGGGGCCGGCCGCCAGCGTCTCGGGGCGGCTCACCTCGCCGAGATGATGCCGCCCGAACTCCTTGGCGCTGTAGGGGAGCTCCTCCTCCTTCGAGCCGAGGCTCGCGAAGGCGGTGACGTTCTGGGCTCGGAACACCGGATTCTGACCGCCGTCCTGGTAGACGACGCGGGTGGCGGGCGTGCCCTTGGCCACCAGCTCGGCGATCTGCTGGTCGTCGCGGGCCCGCTTCTCGGCCACCTGCGGGTCGACCCGCGGCGTGCACGAGCCTGCGGCCGCATCGGCTCCCCCGAACACGTACTTGCTACCGCACAGGCCGACCTTCGGCTCCTGGCGCAGGGCCTCGAAATAGTCCGAGCCCTCCTTCAGATTGCTCCAGAACGGCGCGTTCGGGTCGTTGCGGAACTTGGCCATGTTCTGGGCCGTCATCCGGAACGGGTAGGACTGGAACTGGAAGGCGCGCTGGCCGCCCGCGAAGGCCTCGCGGGCGATGGCGTAGATCTCACCCATCGAGGCGTCGGTCATCGCGAAGCAGCCTGCCGACGAGCAGGTGCCGTGCACCATGATGTAGTTGCCGGTCCTCCCGTTCGCGCGATCGAAGGCGTTCGGGTAGCCGGTATCGAAGGAGAGATAGTAGGAGGAGTTTGGGTTCATCTGGCCCGGGGTGATCGTGTAGAACCCCTCGGGCGCCTGCCGGTCGCCCTGCTTGGTCTTGGGACCGAGCTGGCCCGACCAGCGGCAGATCGGAAAAGTCTTGAGCAGGGCGTACTGGCCTGTGCCGTCGCGCTTCCAGACCTCCAGCTCCGATTCCTTCTTGTAGGCGCGGATCAGGATTGGATCGGACTGGCTCATCCCCTTGGTCTGCATCAGCGACAGGGTCTGGGCCGGGACCGGGGTCAGGTGCCGCGTGGAGGCGCCGTTGATCAGGCCGTCCTGGCAGGCGCCGAGGCCGAGCGTGAGGGCGATGAGACCAGCAGCCGCGAGCGGGCGCACAGCCATGGGGAACCTCGTCTCGATACTCCGCCCGCGAGCACGTTCGGCCAGCGTCGGGCGTCACTCCCCAAACTCGTAGATCGATTAAACTTGACCCTCCGTTACCGCAATGACGCGCAGGCCACACTCCACGGAGAAGACTCAGCCGAGATGTGCGGGACTGCACGCCGCCTCGGCGCGAATCAGATCGAGGAGGCGCGCATCGTCGACCGGGTCGGCGAGGCGCAGGCCCACCGGTGCGGAGGGTATCTCCAGCGTGATGTGGAGGAGATCGGGACGCGGCTCGGTGCGCTCGGCCACCCGGGCGGAGGTCGCCCCGGGCATGAGCTGGATCACCGTGAGGTGGCTGCGGGCGGGATCGCCCGACAGCACGTCGCAGAGGGCGGCCGCATCGGCCGGTGCGACGTGCAGGTGGCTCATCAGCCAGTAGCGGTTGCGGGCGCTCGGCATAGCCCGCGCGGCCCGCAGGCGCCGGACGCCCGCCTGCAGAAAGGAGAAATCCGCGTCGTCCGCCGCCGGGTCGTGGTGGTTGAAGATGCAGTCCAGCCCGTAGCGCTCCCGGTAGAGCCGGTGGCGGCCGCGGGTGATGCCGGGTGCCTCGCGCTCAGGCAGCGGGATCGTCTCCAGCTGGGCCCGGTCGGTGAGCGCCCGGAAATCGTCGGCGAGGCAGTCGCGCACCATTGGCGGGAGCGTGAAGACCCAGTCGAACGGGCCCGACCACGCGCGCAGGCCGAGCGTCTTGAGGGCATGCGCCATCTGGCAGTTGCTGCCCAGCGAGACGTGGTTGAAGGCCCCGGGCTCGCGCCGGTCGGGGCGATGCAGGCCGAGCCGTCGCCGCAGGATGCCGAGAAGGCCGGCTCGGCCCTCCCCGTCCCGTCTCACAGCCGCCGGCCGATCTCGAGGAACTTCTGCGCCCGCCGGTCGCGGATCTCGTCGCGGCCGAGACCCTCGAAGCTCTTGAGCGCCTCGTCGAGGGCGGCGCCCGCCGCCGCCACGGCGCCGTCGCGGTCGCGGTGGGCACCGCCAGTCGCCTCGGGCACGATGCCGTCGATGACGCCGAGGCGCAGCAGGTCCTGCGCGGTGATCTTCATGGCGGTGGCGGCGTCGTGCGCCCGGCCCTGGTCGCGCCAGAGGATCGAGGCGGCGCCCTCCGGCGAGATCACGCCGTAGATCGCGTGCTCCAGCATCAGGACCCGGTTGGCGGTGGCGAGCGCGATGGCGCCGCCCGAGCCGCCCTCGCCGATGACGAGCGCGACGTTCGGCACGCCGAGCGACAGGCAGGCCTCGGTCGAGCGGGCGATGGCCTCGGCCTGGCCGCGCTCCTCCGCGTCGATACCCGGGAAGGCGCCCGCGGTATCGACGAAGGCCAGAACGGGCAGGCCGAAACGGTCGGCGAGCTCCATCAGCCGCACCGCCTTGCGGTAGCCCTCGGGCCGGGCCATGCCGAAATTGTGCCGCAGGCGCGCCTCGGTGGTCGCGCCCTTCTCCTGGCCGATCACGCAGACCGGCCGGCCGCGGAAGCGCCCGAAACCGCCGACCACCGCGGCGTCCTCGCCGAAGCTGCGGTCGCCGGCCATCGGGGTGAACTCGTCGATCAGTCCGGCGCAGTAATCGACGAAATGCGGCCGCTGCGGATGGCGGGCGACCTGCGTCTTCTGCCAGGGGGTGAGGGTAGCGTAGATCTCGGCGAGCGCCTGGGCGGCCTTGGCTTCCAGGCGGCCGACCTCCTCGCTGATCGAGACGGCGCCGTCGCGGGCACCGACCGCCTTCAGCTCCTCGAGCTTGGCCTCGAGTTCCGCCACGGGCTTCTCGAAATCGAGATAGGAGCGCGTCACCGCCATCGGTTCACAAATGTCCTGCGCGTCGTTCGAGAGCCTGCGGGCGCGCGGAAGCGCCGCCGGGCGGGGCGTGGTGTTGGCGATGCGGGAGGGCGTGTCAACCGCGCGGGAGGCGGCACGCGCATGCGGGACGAAGGTCGGAAGTCGGCACGGCGGTGGGCGCCGCCATCCTGAGGCCGCGATTGCCGTGCTTGCCTCGGACCATGATTCTGCGCCCGCTCCCTGCCCTCGCCGCTCTCCTGACCCTAGTTGGCCCGGCGGCCGCGCAGGCGCCCAAGCCCCCCGCACCGGCGACGCTGGAGCAGATCGAGCGCCTGGAAGCCGGCCCGCGGCGGCGCGACTTCTATCTCAGCCCGCAGGCGGCCGAATCGGCCCGCGCCGCCGAGGCCAAGATGGAAGCGATGCAGCGGAAGATGGACGCTCGCGTCCGCCGCGCGACTCGCAGCATCTGCGATGGCTGCGCCGGTCAGGCCGCGCGCCGCCGCGACGCCTCCGCCGCACCGCGCGACGACGTGCCGGGTCTGGCCGATCCCGCGCAGGCGCCGCTGGACTGAGCCGCTCAGGCGGCCTCGGCCTCGACGCGGTTCCGGCCGCACTTCTTGGCGCGGTAGAGCGCGAGGTCGGCGCGCTTCATCATGTCGCCCGCCGCAGCGTCTTCCCCCTGCCGGGCCGCGACGCCGATCGAGACCGTGACCGGTACGCAACGGGTCGCGCGCTGGACCGCGAAGGGCAGCGCCTCGATCCGGGCGCGGATGCGCTCGGCGATCACCTGCGCCTCGGCGAGGCCCACATCCGGCAAGATGATCACCACCTCCTCGCCGCCGTAACGGGCCACGATGTCGACGGTGCGGGTATGCAGCCGGACCCGCTCGGCGAAGGTGCGCAACACCTCGTCGCCGGCCTCGTGCCCGTAGGTGTCGTTGATCGTCTTGAACCGGTCGATGTCGAGGATCAGCGCGGCGACCGGGCGCTGGCGCAAACTCGCTTCGGCGAAGAGTGCGCCGAGATGGCTGTCGAGGTAGCGCCGATTGTGCAGCCCCGTCAGGCCGTCGGTCACCGCAAGTTGCAGCGAGGCCTGGACGGCGCCGCGCAGCACTTCGGAGAAGCGCTTGCGCCGGACCTGGGTGCGCACTCGCGCGGTCAGCTCGTTCCGGTCGATCGGCCGCAGCAGGTAGTCGTGCACGCCGAAATCGAGCCCGCGCACGATGCGCTCACGCTCGTGCGCCTCGCCCAGCATTATCAGCGGGACGTTACGGGTCCGTTCGAGCGAGCGGAGTTGGCTGCACAGGCGCAGGCCGTCCGACCCCTCGAGGTCGAGGCTGACCAGGATGCAGTCGAAGGTCCCCTCCGCGGCGCGCATCAGGGCGCGCTGAGCATCGGGCTCGATGCGCACCCGATGGTGCTGGCCGAGCGCCGCCGCCATCCGGTCGGCCGCGCCGGCCCGGTCCTCGACCAGGAGAATCTCCGCATCAAGTCCTGTCTCGGCGGCGGCGCGCGCCAGCGGATCGCCGAGGCCGGCCTCTCGGGAAGCGAGCGCGCGGCCGAGCAGTTCGTCGGTTACCGCCTTCAGGCGCACGAGGCTGCGCACCCGGGCGAACAGGGCGACGTCGTCCACGGGCTTGGTCAGGAAGTCGTCCGCCCCCGCCTCCAGGCCTCTCAGCCGATCGGCGGGCTGGTCGAGGGCGGTGACCATGATCACCGGCAGATGCGCGGTGACGGGGTTGCTCTTGAGGTATCGGCAGACCTCGAACCCGTCCATGCCGGGCATCATCACGTCGAGGAGCACGACGTCGCAGAGGCCCCGCTCGCAGATCGCGATGGCGTCCGGTCCGTTCATGGCCGATACGGTGTTGAAATACTCGAGCGCGAGCTTCGTTTCGAGAAGCTTCACGTTCGGAAACAGATCATCGACGATCAGGACTCGCGCCGACATCTTTCCTCGCGGGCGACCGGAGACGCCGCCCGCGCGGATGCACCGGGTCAGGCGTCAGGATTTCGCCTCAAGATAAGTCCGAACCGTTGCCAAAAACTTCGCGACCGAGATCGGCTTGGACAAATATGCCTCACAGCCGCCCTCGCGGATCCTCTCCTCGTCGCCCTTCATGGCGAAAGCCGTGATGGCGATCACAGGAATGTGCTTGAGATCGTCGTCCTCCTTCAGCCACTTGGTGACTTCGAGGCCGGATACCTCGGGCAGCTGGATGTCCATGAGGATGAGATCGGGGTGATGCGCGCGCGCCAGCTCGATCGCCTCGATGCCGTGCGCGGTCTTGAGCGTCGCGTAGCCCTGCGCCTCGAGGAGGTCGTTGAAGAGCTTCATATTGAGCTCGTTGTCCTCGACGATCAGCACCGTTTTCTTCATGAGGCGTTCATCCCGGTGCGCGCGACGCTTGTCGTTAACGGGCCGTCACCCTGTCGGAATCCATTCTAGGGTTTACATGTTGATGAAACGCAAATCCCTTCAAGAGGATGAAGCCACGGATTCGTTGGCGCTCGATGTTCTGCTGTGGATGGTCCAGGATCCCGATCGCCTGCTCCCCTTCCTGAACGCCACCGGCCTGACGCCCGACGCGTTGCGCCGGGCGCGCGAGGATCCGGCAATTCTCGACGCGGTTCTGGACCATGTGATGGCGGATGAGCCGGTTCTGATCGCCTGCGCACGTGCGCTGGAATGCCCTCCGGAGCGAATTGCCGCAGCCTGGAGGCGCCGCAGGCCGCCGGATTTCGAGGCGCCCTGACCACCGGGCGTCTCCTGAGCTCGGGGAGCGCCCCCGAGGAACAGGGGCGCCCTCCGGTATCAAGGGCGGCAGGGCTTGTCGGGCCCCTTGTCGAGGTCCAGCCGCGTCAGGTCGCCCACGATGGCAAAATCACCGTAATCGAGCTTGAGCGCACCGCTGACCCCGTTGTCGTAGAGGTCGAAGCTCAGCGTGTAGATCGGCGTGCGCTCGCCCTTCCCTTGCGTGAAATAGCTCAGCGTCACCGGCCAGCGCTGCACCGAGGCCAGCGCGCCCTCGCGCAGCGGCCTGTCGCGCTCGGAGCCCGCGGCCTGGGTCGGTCCGGTGCTCGGCCGGCCGATGACGGCCAGCGTGTCGTAGACCTTGCGGCCGTCATCCGAGCCGTCGAACACCTTGGCGGCGAGCGTGGTCTCGCCGGTTCGGGCCGCCTCGATCAGGCGGCGCATGTGCAGGCTCGGAAACAGGACCGGACCAGCCTCGCCGAACTGGTCGCGCTTGGGCTCCTTCAGCCGCACCTTGAAGGCGTCGCCCTCGCTGGTCGCGTTGCCGTCGACGGTCGGGCTCGACGTGCCGTTGGTCGCGCTCGCCGTCCGGAAGCGGAATTCGTGGCCGTCCCCGCCCTCGAAGGTTGTGTTGCGCAGGTCCGAGGTACGGCTCCCGGTCTCGGCGGACTCGAGCACGGTCACCTGCCGGGTCTGCATGGTGTAGCCCTGGCAGGCATCGCCCTTGAACTCGAGGGCGATGCGGCCGCGGGCGCTGTCGACTGCGCGCGTGCCGCCGCTCGAGCCGAGCGACAGGTCGTAGACGGCGCGGTGGTTGGCCAGCACCACCGGCGCCGCGGCCGGCCTCGCCGGAGCCTCCGTAGCCGGCGCGGGGGCCGGCGCGGCCCGGACGGCGCTCATCTCGGCGATCCCGATCTGGGCGATCCCGCCGACGAGAATGAGAGCGAGAGCGGGGCGCGATCGCATGCAGGATCCTCCGGTGACCATGCAGGGCAGATAGGTGGCGCGGCAAAGCCGGGCAATGCGCGGAGATTCCGGATCGGGTCCGAAGCTCGATCCTTCACACCCTCAGCCCTGCCCGGAGAAGCGCCGGGCGAACCAGTCCCGCACGAGGACCCGCTCGTAGTACAATCCCCCGGTGGCGAAGCGCGCGTTGGCCGTCAGCAGGAAGTTGATGTCCGTGAGCGTCTCCTCCCCCTGAGCCGCCGCCCGCCCGCCCCGGCGCAGCCTGTAGGCGAGGCGGATGCGCGGCGGTCCCGCGTCGGTCACCACGCGCACGCCTTGGGGCGCGCTGAAGCTCGGCCGCTCGAACCCGGCGAGGTCGATGTCGAGCACGGTGACCGCGAGGTCGTCGCCCGGAAGGAGGCGCCGGGCGCCGGCCTCTTCGAAGATCCGGGTCATCTCGGCAAGGGTCGTCCGCAGGGTCTGGCCCGAGCCGTAGCGGTTCTCTGCATCGGTGAACCGCTCGGGCGCGACGTAGCGCACCGTGACCTGCTGCGCGGCGGCCGGTCCCGCGGCGAGCGCGGCCGCCAGAAGAGCTGCCGCCGCGCCGCGCGGCCTCATTGCTGCGAGCGGGTGATCACCGCCAGCAATGCGCGCGCCACCGGCTCGGTGACGGTGCGGCGGTACTTCCGGTGAACGAGCTGCCCGTTGTGGTAGACGTCTTGCTCGACGTAGAGGCGCTCCCCGTCCCAGCGGACGATGTTGTCGCTCTCCGTCGTCTCCTCGACGCCGAGATCGGATCTCAGGATCGTGCTCCCGGTGTGCGTCAGCATCCGCAATAACCCTGACTGGTGGCCCCGACGGCCGAAGGAAGGGGAGCATAGGCGGGGCAGGCGGCGTACGCCAGACGGAGCGCGTGACCGAGCCGCCGCGGTGTCGCACGCTCACTGCACGGTTACCTGATCCTTGATCCGCTCGTAGGTGGTCCGGCTCAGCACCCGCTTGCTGAGCAGCTGGTCGACAGAGGTGTAGGGCCGCTTCTGGATGATCGCGCGCCCGATATTGCCGCCGCCCTTCAGGCCGTTCAGCTGGGCCACGGTGGCGGTGTTGAGGTCGACGAGCGTCACGGCCCGCGGCTCCGCGCGCTCCTCCGCCTGCTCGGTCGGATCAGGCGCGGGCGTCGGGAGCGGTGCCGGAACCGGCTCGGCGTTCGGGACGGGCGGCCGGGCCGGCTCCCCGGGAGCCGGCGCCGGCTGCGCCGCCCGCGCCGTGACCTCGGGCGGCACGGGCGCCGGGCGGGGCGGCTCCGGCTCGGATGCGCGCTCCTGCGGAGGCGCCGACACCGCCGGGACCTCGGCGCTGGAATCGCCCGGTCCCTGAAGCCACAGGAACTGCGTCAGCGCGGCCAGAAGGCCCGCGGCGACGAGCAGCACGGACACGCGCACGATAGCCGAGCCGCTGAGCATGGCGCTTTCCCCCTCGCTGCCATGGTTTCTCTCATCGTCCGGGAAGGAGAGGCAAGTTTCCGAAAGGTCGGAAACGGTTGGTGCGGGCGCAAATCCACTGTCGACGCCGTCACGATCTTGTGGATTGTTCGGGCCGGGGACGGTTGATCGGGGCCGCTGCCTGCCCGCACGCCGTCTATGGCTCGGCCTTCATCGTCCCGGCCTGCTCCTGGCCTGCGGCTCGGAAACGCGCGAAATCGATGATGTCGTGGCCCCAGATGAACCGAGGCGGCGTGGCGGCGGGATAGGCGTAGAGGTTCCGGTCGAAGCTGTTGCGCCCGGTCTGAATCACCCTGAAGTTCGGCGATTCGGGCTCGGCGTCCGAGACGCCGCCGGCGCTGCCGGCGCCCAGGAAAACGAAGCGGTTGTCGTGGACCCGGTTCTGCGCGGTCCTGTAGAGGCCGCCCTGCGCGCGCTCCCGAGCCTGATCGACGAGGACCACGGCGTGACCGTCCGGCCGCACGGTGATGTCGTTGTCGCTGACCTCGACCTCCTCGGAGGCTGCGATCTGGATGTCCGCGTCCCAGAACCACGTCGCGCGCGGGTCGCCGTTGCGGCGCAGGGTGTTGCGGCGGATCACGGCGGCGTAGGAGATCTCGTAGAAGATGCCGGGCCCGACATTGTCCTCGGCATGGTTATCCTCGATCAGCACGTCGCGGCAGTCGATATCGCACCACAGGCCGGGGCCGCCGTTGCGATCGACGCGGTTGCCCCGGAGGACGACGGAGCGACTGTCCGTGATCTTCAGGCCGCCAGCCTCCCAGGCCGAGTCGAAACCGGCGGTGTTGTTGGCGTAGATGCGGTTGTTCTCGAACAGGATGTCTGTGCCGCCCGCCGTCGCGCCGAGCTGGCCGTTGTGGTGGATCGCGCAGTCGCGCACCACGCTGTTCGAGACGATGCCGATGCCCGCACCGGAATTGTGGCGCAGCTCCGTCGCCTCGACGCGCCAGCCCGGCCCGGTCGCCTCGATGGCGCCTTCCTGGACGGGGGAATCGTACTTCTCGATGACGAGGCCGCGGATGCGCACGTTCGACACCTGTCCGCGGAAGGCGAAGCGGGCGCTGGCCCCCTCGATCGTCCGCCCCTTCGGGTCGTCGGCGATGGTGACGCGCCCCGCGGAGACCTCGACGAGGTAGCGCCCCGGGCCGAGCTCGGCCCGCGATGCGACCCGGCGCAGCGGCTCACCGTCGAGGAACAGCGCGAGGGGCTGCAGGCAGAGGGTGCCGGAGCGGCACTGCCCGGGGCCGGCAGCGGCGGGTCGCAGCCGGATGCCCGAGAGCTGCCAGTAGGCTCCGGCGCGCTCGAAGCCGGTGAGGATCCGGGCCCCGTTGAGAATCGTGCCGGGCTCGCCGAGGAAGCTCTGCCCGGCGAGCGGCGCCACCTCCTGCATCCGGTAGAGGCCGGCCGCGAGACAGATCGTGCCCCCCACACCGGCGCGCAGGGCCGCGCTCTGGATCGACCCGCCCGGCGCAACCCGCACGGCACCGGCCGGACAATCGGCCGGGCCGGACGGCTCCGCCCGAGCGCCGGCTGCCGGCGCGGGGCCCCAGAGCGAAGCGAGCACCACGGCGAGGAAGGCCGTGCGGTAGGCCGCGCGCGCGGCTGAGCCTCGCCTCACCGGAGGTGAACAGGCTCGGCGCGCCAAGCCGGGCGCGGCGTTGCCGGCAGCGCGCCCTCGTCCAAGTCCTCGCCGGCCGCCTCAACGGACGGATCGAAGCGCCCGTCTGCGGTTGCCGGCATCTCGGTTCCGACGAGGTGCTTCATGCCCCAGATCGCTGCCTGGGTCCGGTTCTTAACCTGGATCTTGCGAAGGATCGCCTTGACGTGACCCTTGACCCGCCCCTCGGCAATCGCGAGGCGGTCCGCGATCACGCGGTTCGACTCGCCCTTCACCAAGCAGGCGATGATCTTGATCTCCCGGGCGCTCGGCCGGAACGTGTCGCCGGGGTCCGGCCGCTCCGGTCCTTCAGGGAATGCGCCCTCGTCCTCGGATGAGGCCGGGGCCTGCTCGCGGGGAGCCGTCTCGCGAAGGGTCGGAATCGAGAGGTGGGGCACGACCCTCTGTCCCAGCAGCGCCAGTTCGAGGGTCTGGACCAGGGTCTCGGCCGCCACCGTGCGCAGCAGGATCGCGGCGACGCCGGACTCGAGCATCGGCAGAACCTGGGTCTCGCCGCAGCCCGTGCAGAGACAGACGATCGCGGCCTCCGGACAGCGCGCCCGCGCCTCCGTGATCCGCTCCAGATCCTGCTGCCGTTCCGGGTCGATCGACAGAAGGATGACGAGGGCCTCGCTCGCGAGTGCGGCCGGCTCGACGTCGTCCAGACGATCGGCGGCCGCCACGACGTCGAATGGCGATCCGGCAAAGATGTGGCGCAATCCCTCGCGGAAGAGTGCCGTGTCTCCGACGATCGCTACGCCGACCGCATCCACAAGTGGGATGGCTTCCTCAATCCGTTCACTCGTGACGAGACAGTTCATATCGCAACCCTCTCGATGGGGCTCGCCCCTGGCGACAAAGCGTATTGTCTAATACGCTTCATCAACGACTATGTATGAGGGCAGACGTCGCTGCAAACAACAAAAGATAAGACTCCTCCCCTTTGGTGACTGACAAAGCGTCTGGGCATTCACCGTTGCGAGACTGATGAGCGCCACATCTGCTCACAAAGGCACTCTTGATGCCAATGCGATTCTCTGGTTGCGCTGGTTTTCGGCAGGTTCGCGCGACCGTACTGCCCGAATGGGGTAGGCTTCGGCCGTTCTGAGCCGTTTGGCGCGGATGGTCAGGCGTCATCCATGCCGTTCGGAGTAGTCCCGCAGCGGGCCTGTCGAAATCCAGTCGGCCTGTAGAGTCGGATCGACTGAATGTAGTTCAGACGGGTCCCGACATGCTCGACGAACGCACGCGCAGAAGCTTTGCCCGCTCGAACCCGGGGACATCTGCCGTCGCAGCCGCGGCCGATACGCGCGACTGGGTCGCGGAGTTCCGGCGCGAGCAGGCCCACCTGATCAGAACCGCTCCGGGCGCCGGCGCATCCCGGCTTCTCTCCTACGGGGTCGGCGGCGCGCTCGCCGTGGCGCTCGCCGTCACGCTCACCACCGTCCTGCCTGTGCGTCCATCCGGATCCGCGGCGCCCGGCGATCGGCCGGTATCCGTCACGTCCCTGGCGCGTGCGCCGGCAACCGAGCTCGCCGAGGCGCGGGAGGAAGGGCTGACCTTCGACCTCGCCCGCGCGCGCCAGGAGGTCGAGGCGGCCCGGGCCGCGCATGCGCAGGATGTCGGAGCGCTCCGTGCGGCGCATGCGCGGGAGATCGAGGGGCTCCGCGCAGCGGCGGCCGAGGCGGAGGCGGCCGCCGGGGCGAAGGGCAACGTCCTGGCGCACGATCTCGAGACGGCGCGGGCCGGGCTCGCCGCGGCTCAGCGACAGGCGGCGGAGGCCGACGCGCAGGCCGCGGAGGGCCGCGGGCGGTCGGAGCAACTCGCCCGACAGCTCGCCGAGGCGGAAGCGTGGGCGCGCGAGTCGCGCGCGGACGTCGAGGCCGCGCTCGCCCAAGCGGCGCGAGAGCGGGACGAGGCACGCGCGCGCCTCGCCGAGACGGCTCAGACGACCCCGCCCCGTGAAACGGCCGCCCCGGGATCGGAGCCTGTGGCCGCGCCGCTGCTCGTCGACTGGGCCCTCTTCAGCCTGCGCCTCTCGCCGGCCGAGGAGGCTCCGACGAGCGCCCCGCCCATCCTGCAAGATCCGCGGCGGACGGGATCCGATCAGAAGGCATCCGACCAGAAGGCATCCGGCCGAAAGGCCGGCAATCGGGCGCGTGGGCACGCGCCCGTGCGGAACGACCCCGCCCCGCGTGCGGACCGACCCGGCCGGACCAAGGCCGGCGCGACGCGCGCACCGGCTCCACCCGGCGACCTGGAGTTGCGCCTTCCCGGCGGCGGGCTCATCGAACCCGACGCGTAAGCCCCACCAATTCCTGTTCCTGCTCCAGCATCGTCCCGGCGCCGGAGCGACCGCTCGTGGAGAAAACCGTGTCAGATCCGGGCCGGCGTCCCGACCTCGAATGGCTGAAGGCGCTGGCAGCGCTCGAGGTGGTGGTGTGCCACTCCGATCTCGCGGTGAAGCACTTCTCGGGAACGCTGATCGCCCAGTCGTGGTACCTGCCGCTGAGCGGGATCGGGGTCGAGGTGTTCTTCGTCGTCTCCGGCTATCTCATCTGCCTCCGGGCGCCCGCCTACGCGAGCGCACTGGCCTTCCTGCGCGCCCGCCTCCTCAGGCTCATGCCGCTCTACGCCCTGTTCACGGCGCTCGCGGTCGCGGCCCGCCTCATCAATCCGGCCTGGGCCTGGAATCGCTGGGACGTCTCGGCCGGTACCATCATCGGTTCCTTTCTGATCCTGCCCCAACCGCACTACCCCATCGTGGGCGTCGGCTGGTCGCTGGAGCACGAGGTCATCTTCTACGGGCTCGTGGCCCTGCTGATCCTGGCGACGCGGCTCGCGGGCGAAGCGCCCGTCTGGTTCGGTCTCGCGCTGTTCGGACTGGGCTGGTGCGGCGCGCTCGTCGGCATCGCCCCGAGCGATGCCGCCTGGTACCTGCACCCCGTCAGCGTGCTGATGACGGGTTTCGCGGCGGGCTGGCTCTACCGCTGCCACGAGGTGGACGGGCGGCTCGGCGTGGCCTGGCTTCTCATGGCCTGCCTCGCCGTGACCGTCACGCTGAGCCTCGGCACCGATCCGGCGAACACCGAGCGCAGCCTCCGGCTCACGGGCGCCTCCGCCCTCGTGATCCTGTTCGTCGCGCTCCGCGACACGATCCTGCGGCTGCCCTTCGCCGACCGGATCCTGTTGCCGCTGGGGCTGGCGACCTACAGCATCTACCTCTCGCACTGGTTCACGATGTCGGCGCTCGGCAAGGCCGTCGGCCGGCTCCCCCTCCCCGAATCCGCGCAGTTGCCGGTGCGGCTCGCGGTCATCGCGGTCGCGGTCGCGGTCGGCCTCCTCGTCTACCGGCTGCTCGAACGGCCCCTCGACCGCTGGCTGCGCGCCGGCGTGCCGATCGGGCAGGCCTTCCGCCAGCCTTTCCGGCGTCGGCGCACGATAGGGCCGGAGCTCCCGCCGAATGCGGGGATCGCTCATCCCATCGGCGCCCACGAGTAATCCGGAAGGTCGCGCCGTGCCGATGGGCCCCTCTGGCAAGGTTCTGCCGCACTCTCGGGAAGCGGAGGCAGAGATGGCCGAGACCACGTCCGGGAGCGATGCGGCTGCGAGCGCCGGGACCGGGCCGGGGCTGCGCCCCCTGGTGATCGATCTCGACGGCACGCTGCTGCGCACCAACATCCTGGTCGAGTGCGCGCTGGCCTATCTGCGGCGAGAGCCGCTGGCGCTCCTGCACATCCTGTTCTGGCTGTTCCAGGGCCGGGCGCGTCTGAAGCAGGAACTGGCCTGCCGGGCGCTGGTCGATCCGAAGCTGCTGCCCTTCGACCAGGCCCTGCACGCCTACATCGCCACCGAGCGGGCGCGGGGCCGCAAGGTCTACGTGGCGACCGCGGCGGATGCGGTCATCGCCCGCGCGGTCGCCGCCTGCCACGGCCCCTTCGAGGACGTGCTGGCGAGTGACGGCGTGATCAACCTCAAGGGCCAGCGCAAGGCCGAGGCGCTCGCCCGGCTGTTCCCGCAGGGCTTCGCCTACGCGGGCGACAGCCGGGCCGACATCCCGGTCTGGTCGCGGGCCGACGAGATCATCGCGGTCGGGCGCCCGCGCTTCACGGCGCACGCGGCCGGCAGCCTCGGCACGAGCGCCGGCAAGCCCGCCCTGGTCTTCCCCACCCCCGCGATGCTGCCGGCGCTGGTCGCCTGCGCGCGGCCCCACCAATGGGCCAAGAACCTGCTGGTTGTCGCGCCCGCGATCCTCGGCGGCGTCGTGCTCGACGCAGGACGGATGCTCGACGTCGCGTTGGCCTTCGCGGCGCTCTGCATCGTCGCCTCATCGACCTACATCCTGAACGACCTCTGGGACGTCGCCGACGACCGGCGGCACTGGTCGAAATGCAACCGCCCAATCGCGAGCGGGCGCCTGCCGATGGCCGCGGCCGCGGGCGCGGTGCCGGCGGGGCTCGCGGTCGGCTTCGCGCTCGGCGCCCTGGTCGGCCCGTCAACGGTCGCGGGGCTCGCGGCCTACACGGCGCTGACGGTCGCCTACTCGCTGGCGCTGAAGCGGGTGCCGATCCTCGACGTGGTGGTGCTGGCGGGCCTCTTCACAACCCGCCTCGTGCTCGGCACGCAGGCCGCGGCCGTGGCCCCCTCGCCCTGGCTCCTCGTCTTCTCGATGTTCCTGTTCGGCTCGCTCTGCTTCGCCAAGCGCTACGTCGAGGTCGAGCGCTGGAAGGAGCACGGCACCGGCACGACCACGAGCCGCGGCTACGAGACCCGCGACGCGCCGATCCTGCTCGTGCTGGGGGCCGGTACCGGCGTGGCGAGCATCGTCACGCTCGTCCTCTACGTGATCTTCGACGCCTTCCGGCATGACCTCTACACCAATGCGGGCTGGCTCTGGGCCTTCCCGCTGATCCTCTTCCTCTGGCTGGCGCGGATCTGGCTCGTGGCCGGCCGCGGCCGGCTCGACGACGACCCCGTCGCCTTCGCGCTCAACGACGGGCCGAGCCTGATGCTCGGGGCGGCGCTCGTCGGCGCCTTCGTGCTCGCCTGGTCCGGGGTTCTGGCATGACGGAGTCCGGCGCGAGGACTCCGCCCGCGCGCGGCGCGCGGGCCGGCCGGCTCGGAGACCTGCCGCGGCCGGTGCGCTTCCTGCTGGCGGGCGGGCTCGCCGCCCTGGTCAGCTGGCTGTCGCGCTTCGCCCTGTCCTGGCTGATGCCCTACGGCCTCGCCGTCCTCGGGGCCTCCTGCATCAGCATGGCCTTCGGCTTCGCCCTCTACCGGGCCTGGGTCTTCCGGGATTTCGGCCGCGGCGGCCTGCGGCAGGTGCCGGACTTCGTGCTCGTCAACGGCGTCACCACGATCCTCGTGGCGCTGGTCGCGCTCGCCGGCCGGGCGCTGCTCATCCGCCTCGGCGCCCCCTGCGGCCCGGCCGAGGCGGTCGCCCACGCCGCCGGCATCGCGGCGGGCGCGGTGGGCAACTATTTCGGTCACGCGGCGATCACCTTCCGCACCCGGCGGCCACGCCCCCCCGTCGCCGCCGAAGGGTAGCGCGGCTCAGGCCGGAAGCGCGCCCGCATCCCCGCCCGCGTGGCGCCACGCGATGGTGCCGGCCCCCTGGCCCAGGGAGATCGTGCCGGCCACCAGCCCGCCTGCCCGGCTCGCCAGCGCGACCGCGAGCTGCTGGCGGCGGGCGAACAGCCGGGTCACCACCCGCACCATGGCGGCCTCCTGCGGCGCGGCGATGATGGGATACCGTGCGGTGCGGGCGTCCAGCGCCAGGAAGGCCTCGACCGCGTCGCGGACGCGCTCCGGCTCCCGGACGGTCTCGACCGTCGCGCTCGGCGGGACGTAGCCCTCGGGCCGGACGCCGAGAACGCTCTCGGGCGGGACGGGTCGCCGCAGCATCGGCACGGTGAGCACCGGCACGGTGCCCGCCCGGGCCTCGGGATCGTAGGCGACGGGCCGCGGGAGCGCCCTGAGATGGGCCGCGATCGCGGCGTGGATCGCCGCCCCGCGTCCGGGATCGACCAGGGAGCGCGGGTTGAGCCCCGGCGGCCACCACGGCCGGGCGCGCGAGGCGCGGAACAGCGGCTCGGCGATCGCCAGCGGCACCACGCCCCGCAAGGTCAGGTCCGGCCCCTGCTCCCAGGCCAGCGCGAAGGCGATCTGGTCGCCGCCCGCGAGGTGCCGCGCGGCGGTGAGGAGGTAATCCGGATCGGTGCGCGGATCGAGCACGGCGTTGCGCACGAGGAGCGCCCGCCACGCTGCCACCGCTTCCGCATCGACCCCCGGTGCGCCCTTCAGGTCGATGCGCCACCCCGCGCCGGCGGCGGGGCCGACCGCGTAGCCGCCCTGGATCAGAGTGAACCGCTGCACCTGCGCCCTCGTCCGATTCCGACAGTTCCGTCCCGTATCGGGACGGTCGCGGCCCGCAGCCGCTTCAGGTCTCGGAGACCTTTCAAGGACGGTGCCGTCAGCCTCCCGGGATCGCGAGCGGGTTGTCGGTGAGCGCGGCGGCGTCGGGCGTATCGGGCCGCGGCCGCCCCAGGAAGGCGTCCCAGAGCCGAGCGACGAAGCCCGGATCGAGATCGCGCACGATGAGGACGAGGCGCGAGGTCCGGTCCGCATCCGGCCAGGCCGGCAGGGTGACGGGGGCGTGCACCACGTGCTGCACGCCGTGCACGACGACGGGCCGGTCCGGCGCGTCGGCCAGGGCGACCAGACCCTTGAGGCGCAGGAGGTTCGGGCCGTGGCCGGAGCGCAGCAGGTCGAGGAACATCTCGAAGGCCGCCCGCGGTACCGGCACGTCGCTCGTCAGGGAAAACGCGCGGATCGCGGCATCGTGGCGATTGGGATCGTGGGTGTGAGCGTGCTCGTGCGTCTCGACCGCGCCGAGCCACGCGCGCACGTCCGCAAGCTTGCCGTCGAGGCCGAACAGGCCGCCGAGCAGCGTCTCGGCCGGCACGTCCGGCGGCTCGACGGCGGCGGCCGGGTTGAGGGCGGCGAGCCGGGCCTGGAGCGGGGCGGAATCTTCTGCGAGATCCTGCTTCGTGAGCACGATCCGGTCGGCAACCGCGACCTGTCGCAGGGCCTCCGGGTGCTCGTCGAGGGTGGCGGCGCCGTTGACCGCGTCGACCACAGTAACAACCGCCTGCAGCCGGTACCGCAGGACGAGATAGGGGTGATAGATCAGCGCGTGCAGGATCGGCGCGGGATCGGCGAGGCCGGTGGTCTCGATCACGACGCGGCGGAAGGGCGCGATGCGGCCGTTGTCGCGCTTGCGCAGCAGGTCTTCCAGGGTGGCGATCAGGTCGCCGCGCACCGTGCAGCAGAGGCAGCCGGCGCCGAGCAGGACCATGTCCTCGTCCACACGCTCGATCAGCAGGTGATCGAGCCCGATCTCGCCGAACTCGTTGACGATCACCACCGTGTCGGCCAGCGCCGGGTCGGCAAGCAGGCGGTTGAGGAGGGTCGTCTTGCCGGCTCCGAGGAAGCCGGTGAGCACGGTGAGCGGGATCGGCTCCGGGCGTGCGGGGGTATCGGGCTGGGCGCTGGCGGACATGGGGCTGGCCTAGCGCGGGCGGCGAGCGGGCTCAACCGAGGGCGCGATCATCCTCCCCTGCAACGCCCTCCCTCCCCTTCGGCGGGGGAGGAAGGGTCGGCCCGGATCAGAAGGCGCCCACGAGCAGCGTGAGCCCCGAGAGCGCCACGGCGGCGCCCATGGCAGGCGCGGCGCGGCGGCGCTCGGCGCTGACGAGGAAGCCGAGACCGAGGCCCGCCGCGTGGAGGAGCGCGGTCGCGGCGAGGAAGCCCGCCCCGTAGGCGAGGCCGGAGGCGGTCTCGGGCATCTCGGCGCCGTGGGCGTAGCCGTGGAACACCGCGAACACGCCGACGAGGCCGATCAGCGCCGGCAGCGGCAGGCGCCCCGCAAACACGATGGCGAGGCCGAAGGCGACGAGGGAGAGCGCGATGCCCGCCTCCGCGAAGGGCAGCGCGATCCCGAACACGCCGAGCCCGGCGCCTGCCGCCATCATGGCCATGAAGGCGACCGGCAGGCCCCAGCGGGCCGCCCCGCCGCGGAGCGCCGCGAGCAGGCCCACCGCCACCATGGCGAGCACGTGGTCGAGGCCGCCGACCGGGTGCGCGAAGCCGTGCGCGAAGCCCACCGCCTCGCCGTGGCCCGGATGGGCGAGCGCGGCGCCGGGGGCGAGCAGGAGCAGGGCCGGCAGCAGCGGCAGGACGCGACGGGTCATCAGGGGCCTCGGGGTCGATGTTGCGGTGCGCATGGAGACCTATTCCAATCCCTATTCCATCGTTGGCGCAAGCTTCTGCACGCCCGGCACGTCCTCGCCGAGCCAGGCGGCGTTCTTGGCCGTGCCGTCGAAGGTCGCGCTCGTCTTGAACAGCTCGTACTTGCCCTCCAGTGCGTAAGCGCGGCTGCGGCCGAGGAGCTCGGCGACCTTGGCCTTGTCCATGGGACGGAAGGTCTTCACCGCCTCGAAGGCCTGATCGAGGTCGCGCTGATTCTGGATGCCGGTGATCACCACCGAGACCGGCAGGTTGAGCGAGAAGTGCAGGTATTCGAGCGGCTTGATCGGCGCGTCGCTCTTCAGGATCACGCCGTCGCCGAAGGTCTTCATCGCCAGCGGCGCGATGCCGTTCTGGACGAGATAGGGCAGGACGAGGTGGCCGAACGAGCGGAAATGCGCGTCCATCACGTTGAGCGGCATCTGCACGGCATCGAACTGGAAGCCGCGCTCGGCCGCCACCTCCAGCATCTGCAGGTGGATGCGCGGGTCCTTGTGCCCGGTGAAACCGATATAGCGCAGCTTGCCCTGCTTCTTCGCCTCGACGAAGGCCTCCATCGCCCCGCCCTCGGCGAAGACGCGGTCGGGATCGTCGTAGCGCAGGATCTCGTGGTGCTGGACGAGGTCGATCCGGTCGGTGCGCAGGCGCTTCAGCGAGGTGTCGATCTGGCGCATCGCCTCGTCCCTGGTCCGCCCGTCCATCTTGGACATGAGGAAGACCTTGTCGCGATATCCGCCCTGGGACAGGGCCTCACCCATGCGAAGTTCCGAGCGCCCTTCGTTGTAGTCCCAGCAATTGTCCATGAAGGTGATGCCGCGCTCGATCCCGGCATGGATCAGGCGCGTGGCCTCCGCGTCCGAGACCGCGTTCTTGCCGAGATGGAAGCCGCCCATCCCGATCGCCGAGATCTTCTCCGCATGGCGCCCGAACGGGCGGTAGAGCATCTCGCCCCGCATCTCGCCGGGATCGGCGACGAAGGGCAGGTCGGCGGGATCCTGCGGACGGGTCTGGGGCAGGCCAGGCGCGTTCACGGCCGCCCCCGCGCTGCCGGCGCCCGCGAGACCGGCGCCGAGGACGGCGCCCTGGAGAAAGCTTCGGCGTTCCATGCGGGTACTCCGGGCTGAGGCCCCTGGCGCGGGGCAGGATGAATCGGGTTCATGGCGACAACTCACGCAGCGCTCGGGCGGCGTGCAGCACACGCATCGCCGCGCAGGCCGCGCCGTAGCCGTTGTCGATGTTGCAGACGGTGATTCCGGGCGCGCAACTCGCCAGCACCGCGTCGAGCGCCGCGCGCCCGCCCTCGGCGACGCCGTAGCCGACCGAGGTCGGCACCGCGATCAGTGCGCCGGATACGAGACCGCCGACGACGCTGGGGAGCGCCGCGTCCATGCCGGCCGCGACGATCACGACGGGGTGCGCCCGGATCTCGTCGAGGCGCCGCTGCAACCGCCAGAGTCCGGCGACGCCCACATCGGCGATCAGCGTCGCGGCGATCCCCGCATAGGCCAGCGTCCGCTCGGCCTCGCGTGCCACCGGCACGTCCGAGGTGCCGGCCGCCACGATGGCGACGCGGGCTACGCCCGCGACCCGGTTCGGACCACCGAACACGGCGGTGCGCGAGACCGGGCAATAATCGAGCTCGTGAGCGAGCGCCGCGCGCTTGTCGGCGTCGAGCCGCGTGAGGAACAGGCGGGCGCCGCGCTCGGCGGCCGCCGCCAGGATGGCGTCGATCTGCTCCGCCGACTTGCCGGCGGCGTAGACCGTCTCTTCCATCCCGATCCGCTCCGTCCGGGCGAAATCGAGGACGAACTCTTCCGCGACGCTCATCGGGGGACTTCCGGTGTGCTGCCCGCGCGCAGGAAAGCGCTTCCGTTGCGGTAGGGCTCGAAGCGCACCGGACCGGCGAGCGCGGGCGCGGGCGCCCGCTCGCGGATCGCGCTGCCGAGATCCGCGCGCAGGTCCCTGTCGAGGAGCGCGAGGCAGCGCGGGTCGAGCTCCACCACCACCCCCTCCGCCCGGACCCGGCAGCGCACCCGCGCCTCCGCCCCCTCGGCGGCGAGCGCCCCGCCGACGATGCGCTCCACCGCGTGGATGAAGGCCAGGGTCTCCGGCTCGATGCGGATGCCGGTCTCGACACGGCTCGACAGGCAAGGCGAGGCGGGAAGCTCGGCGACGTCCCCGAGGCCCATCTCACGCGCGAGCGCCCGCACCGCCGCCTTGCCGAGGCCCGCTGCGACGAAGGGATGGCGCACGCCGTGCTCGCGGGCCGCGTCGAGGCCGGGGCGGTACTCGCCGAGATCGTCGAGATTGGCGCCCGAGACGATCTGTCGGTCGGTCGCCTGGGCGATCGCGCCGTAGAGGTTCGTCTTGCAGAAGAAGCAGCGATTGACCGGGTTCGACCGGTAGCGGGGATCGGCGAACTCGCCGGCCTCGATGACGCGCAGGCGCCAGCCCTGGCGGTCGGCCTCCGCGCGGACCCGCGCCGTCGCCTCGCCGGGCACCGCGGGCGAGGCCGCGTGCACCGCGAGCATCCCGTCGGGCCCGAGGCGCCTGTGGGCGAGGGTCGCGAGCGTCAGGCTGTCGACGCCGCCGCTCACCGCCACGGCGAGCGGGCCCATTCCGGCGAGCAGGCTCTCCAGCGACGCGCTCATGCCCGCTCCTCGTCCGCGCGCTCGGCGAGGGCCAGCTGCTCGGCTGCGCGGCGCAGGCTCTCGCGGGCGGCGTGGCCCTCATGGGCCAAGGCGTCGTCCGCTTCCGCCTTGGCGGTGGCACCGCCCGGGCGCGCGACCGTCTTCACCCGGAGATCGTGGCCGCCGACCGCGACCGTGCGGCTCGTCCGCTCCAGGGCGATTCCGGAGACGATCCGATGCCGCAGGCCGATCGTGGTGGTCTCGCGGAAGCAGGCCTCGGCGGCGGCCTCAAGAGCCTCCGCGCGGGCGAGCACGCGCACATGGGTCATCATCCGCCCCTTCTTGCCGAAGACCGGCATCTGCACGGCGTCGAACACGTCCGGGTGCGCCCGCAGCCGGTCGAGGCCCATGGCGAGATCCTCCGCCGACTGGTCGTCCACCTCGAATTCGATCACCGCGAGGTCGCGGTGGCGCCCGCCCGCCCGATCGCCGGTCTCCGCCTCCGTACGCGCCTCTGTGAAGACCAGGGCGCGCACGCAGTTGCTCAGGCCCGGCAAGGTCCGGGTGCCGAAGCCGATGCCGCTGCGGGCGAGCGTGCGGGGCGCGCTCGCCCGCGCGCCGGTCCCGCAGAGATGGCGCAGGATGGCGGCACCCGTCGGCGTCACCCGCTCGCCCGGCACCCCGTCGTCGATCGTGGCGAAACCTTCGAGCAACAGGGCGGTGGCGGGCGCCGGCACCGGCAGGAGACCGTGTTGCGTGCGGACCCGCCCCGCGCCGAGCGGCAGCGCCGACACGCTCCAGCCCATCGCGCCGGTCGCCGCCGCGAGATGGGCCGCCGCCACGATGTCGGCGATGGAGTCGAGCGCCCCGACCTCGTGGAAGGCGACCTCCGCGACCGGGATGCCGTGCACCCGCGCCTCGGCCTCGGCGAGGTGTCCGAAGATCGCGAGCGCGTGGTCGCGCACGGGCGGGTCGAGACCGGCCGCGAGCAGCCCGGCGCGGATCTCCGACCAGTGCCGGTGATCGTGCGCGCCGTGGTGATGGTGGTGCGTGTGGTGATGAACGTGGTGGTGATCGTGCGGGCCCCGGGCGCCGCGCTCCGCGACGACGAAGCGGCGCCCCTGCAGCACCCCGTCATTGTGGGCGACGAGCTCGCAGGCCGCGCCCGCCGCGGCGGCCCGTACGCTCGCCAGCACCCCGGCCTCGTGCTCCGGAAAGGCGTCGAGCAGGGCGGCGACGAACATGTCGCCGGCCATCCCGCCCATGGCGTCGAGGTGGATCTGCATCCGGGAGCGCGCGCCTGACTGTGCCGCAAGGGTCGGTGGAGCAGCCACATCGTTCGCTCGGGCCGCGCGACAACCGCGCGCGATGCGGGGCGGAAGGCCGCAGCCCCGGCGCCAGCCGCATGGGTTCCGGACACGATCAGGCTTGGCATGCCGAATGCCTTATGCATCCTGCCCCGGCCGCCAAAGCGATCCAGCAGGGGCGCCGGGACGGACGGGACCGTCCACCGCATCATCCGGGAGTCGTCGCGTCGTGAGAGATTTTAGCAGGCCGGGGCGCTCGCCCGTCTACGCCGCCAACGGGGCGGTCGCGACCTCGCACCCGCTCTCGACGCTGGCGGCGATCGAGGTGCTGCGCTCCGGCGGCAACGCCGTCGATGCCGGGATCGCGGCGGTGGCGGTTCAATGCGTGGTCGATCCGCTGATGACCGGCATCGGGGGCGACTGCTTCGCGCTCTACGCGCCGCGCGGCGCGGCCGTGCCCGAGGCCCTCAACGGCTCGGGCCGCAGCCCGGCCGCGGCGACCGATGCGTGGTACCTGGAGAACGGCGTCACCATCACGCCGACCTCGCCGCACGCGGTCACGGTGCCGGGTGCCGTCGCGGCCTGGGCGACGCTGCTCGAACGGCACGGCACGCGCACGCTCGGAGAGCTGCTGCAGCCGGCCATCCGCTACGCCGAGGAGGGGTTCCCGGTTCAGCCGCGGGTCGGCTGGGACTGGGCACGCAGCGTCGAGCGGGTCTCGCACGATCCCGGCGCCGCCGCGACCTACCTGTTCGACGGCAAGGCGCCGACGATCGGCGCGAGCGTGCGCCTGCCGCGTCTGGCCGCCACCCTGCGCCGCATCGCCGAGGACGGCCCGCGCGGCTTCTACCAGGGCCCGGTCGCCCGCGACATGGTGGGGCGCCTGCGCGCGCTCGGCGGCCTGCATACCGAGCAGGATTTCGCCGAGGCCGAGCCCGAATGGGTCACGCCGATCACCACGCGCTACCGCGGCTACGACGTCTACGAGTGCCCGCCCTCCGGCCAGGGGCTGGCGGTGCTGATGATGCTGAACGTGCTCTCGCCCTTCGACGTGGCCGCCCTCTCCGACCTCGACCGGGCGCACCTGCTCGCCGAGGTCTGCAAGCAGGGCTACCACCACCGCGACGCGCTCTTCGCCGATCCCGGCCTGCACCGCGTCCCGGTGGAGCACCTGCTCTCCGACGCGTGGCGGGCCTCGGCGCACGGCGCGATCGACATGACCCGCGCCCGCGCGCCCGAGGTCTACCCGGAGATCGCCAACGAGGTCGCGCACCGCGACACGGTCTATCTCAGCGTGGTCGACCGGGACGGCAATGCGCTCTCGCTGATCAACTCGATCTTCCAGGGCTTCGGCAGCGGCATCCTGGCGCCGGAGAGCGGCGTGCTCCTGCACAATCGCGGCTACAGTTTCCGGGTCGAGCCGGGCCACCCGAACACGATCGCACCGAAGAAGCGCCCGATGCACACGATCATCCCCGGCATGTTGATGCGCGAGGGGCGGACGGTGGCGCCCTTCGGGGTGATGGGCGGCCACTACCAGGCGATGGGGCACATCCAGCTTCTCTCCAACATCATCGATCTGGGCCTCGACGTGCAGGAAGCCCTCGATGCGCCGCGCAGCTTCGCCTACGACGGCTTCGTCGAGATGGAGAACGCGTTCCCGGACGATATCCTCGCCGGCATGCGCGACCGGGGCCACAGGGCTGTGCCGGCGCCGCTGCCGATCGGAGGCGGCCAGATCATCTGGATCGACCACGCCGCCGGCACGCTGGTGGCGGGCTCCGACCCGCGCAAGGACGGGAGCGCACTGGGGTATTGAGGCGGAGGCGGCTCCACGCAACTCTCCCTCCCCTCGCTGCGGGAGAGGAGGGACAGCGGCACGCCGGCCGTGCCAGGCGCGCGCATGGGATAGCCCTTGCGCGGCAGTCTCACCCGTTGCCGCTTCCCCCGGCAGAGGCGCCCGCCGCCCCGCCCACCCGCGTCAGCACGAAATCCGGGCAGTCGAGCCAGCCGTTCGAGAGCCGCTCGGTCAGGTGGGTGACGCCGTAGCGCTGTCCCAGCTCGCCCTCGAACAGCACGTCGATCTCGCGCAGGCGCTGGAACACCACGAAGGCGTCGATGTCCGCGACCGGGATCTCGGAGCCGCGCAGGGTGCCACCCGCCGCCAGCCGCGCCTCCACGAAGTCCGACATCGAGCGCGGGGTCACCGTGGTGCGGCGGCGGAACTCGGCCTTGGCTGTGACGAAGGCCTCGATGCGCGGGTCGATGAAGACCTCGGGCAGCGGGTCGTTGTCGATCGGCGGCCGGGTCCGGCGGGGCGTCGAGAGATGCGCCTCGCCGATCGGCGGGCGCAGCAGGGAGATCGCGGCGGGCAGGTCCGGCGCGGCCTCAGCGGCGCCGACGGCGCGGAGCGCCGCCGCGGTGCGTTCGACGCCGCCGGCATCCGGCCGGTCCATGTAGCGCACGGCCGCCGCGATGCGGCGCTCCATCCGGGCGACCACCTCGTCCACCGCATCGAGATGCCGGTCGATGCCCTCGAAGACGGCCAGGATCTCGGCGAGGTCGGCGCGCACCGCGCGCTCGCCCGCGTCGAGATCGGCGGCGCGGCCCTCGCGCACCAGCCCCTCGGCGAGCGCCCGGATCAGCAGGGCGTCGCGGAGCGCGCGCCCCGCCTCGCGCACGATCGCGGAGCGGAATCGGAACGGGTTGAAGCGGGTGTGCAGCGTCCGGTAGTCGCTGATCAGGTGCCGCTCGACGAAATCCTCGAAGTAGAGGCGGAAGGCGGCGCGCCGGTCCTCCTCGCGCAGGATCCGGTCCTCGATCTTGCGCATCGAGCCGGCGAGGCTGCGCAGGTGGGACAGGAAGGCCTCGGCCTCGCGGGCGGCATTGGCCAGGGCCTCGGAGCGCTCGCCGGGATTGGCGAGCGCGCTCTCGAGGCTGCCCAGCACCTCCAGCACCGCGCCGCCGTAGGAGCGGGTCTCGCCACGCTCGATCCGCGACAGCTCCTCAAGGAGGAGGCGCGCCTCCGGGTCGAACTCGACCACCGGCACGTAGCGCTCGCGCCGCTCGATCAACCAGCCGGATTCGAGGAAGCGCCGGTAGAGGGCCGAGCGGCGCTCGACCGCGTCGGGCGGGAAGCTCGCGTCGTCGGCGAGCTCCGGCGTCTCGCGGCCGGCGGCGAACTCGCCGATCTCCACGAGGAGGTCGGCCTTGCGCATCGGCTCCGAGCCGATGACGCGCCGGTGCAGGTGCAGCAGCAGGGCCGCGTTGAAGGCGCGGCTCGGCGAGGCGAGCGGCCGGAACAGGTCGTCGGGAAGCTGCGCGAACAGCATCGTGCTGTGACCCGTCCCGGCCTGGTCGGCTTACTTCGAGCCGATCAGCTCGACGTCGAAGATCAGCGTCGCGCCGGGCGGGATCACGCCGCCCGCGCCGCGGGAGCCGTAGCCGAGCTCCGGCGGGATCACGAGAGTGCGCCGGCCGCCGGCCTTCATGGTGGCGACGCCCTCGTCCCAGCCGCGGATGACCTGACCGGCACCGATCTGGAAGCTGAAGGGCTGGCCGCGGTCGCGAGACGAGTCGAACTTCTTGCCCTGCTTGCCGTTCTGGTCGAGCCAGCCGGTGTAGTGCACGGTGACCTGCTGGCCGGTCTTGGGCTCGGGGCCGGTGCCGACCACCTCGTCCTTGTACTTCAGGCCGGAGGGCAGCGTGGTGTAAGCGTCGGCGTTGGCGGCAGCGGTCATGGCGATCAGCGCGGCTCCTGCTAGCGGAAACAGACGAGACATGGGGCCTCCCCTCGGGCCGGCATCACGTGCCGCCCGTCGGCGCGCCTCTTAACAGCCTCAGGCCGCCCGAGGCCAGCCGCCGGGCCGGAGCCGTTCGAAGGCTCGGCGCGTTGGAAGGCTATGGAAAGCCGCACCCTGCATCCCGAGATCGTCCGTCCCGAAGACTGGGATGCCCGCGTCGATCGCCTCTCGGCGAAGATGCCCGATGCCCTGCGCCGGGCCTTCGACTGGCTGCGCGAGCCCTCACGGCTCTGGCTGCGGGTGAGCGCCGCGATCCTGTTCATCCTCGGCGGCATCTTCTCGATCCTGCCGGTGCTGGGCCTGTGGATGCTGCCGCTCGGCCTCGCCCTGCTCGCGCAGGACGTGCCGGGGCTGAAGGTGCCGCTGGAGAAGTCCGCCCGCTGGATCGAGGCGACCTGGGCGCGGCTCAAGGAACGCTGGCGGAACCGGAAGGCCTAGATCTCGGCCCTGGCGTCCTCCAAGAGTTGCGCCAACCCGGCATCGACCTCCCGGGCCAGCAGCGCGCGCTCGGCATCGGACAGATCGCCCGCCCAGCCCTTCGCCTCGAACCCCTCGGCGCAGCGCGCCCGCTCGGAGCCGATGAAGGCCTCCGTCTCCTCGGGGCGGGTGCGCATGGCGTGGACGAGACCGAACCACGCCGCGCGCTCGACCACGGCGAGGCGGGCGCGCAGGCGGATCATCACAGCCCGGTCGGCAGTCACGTCGGACTCGGACATCAGCGGCGCTGCTCGCAACGGGTCTTCACGTAGCTGTCCTGGGCGATCGCGATGCCGGAATTGGCGGCGATCACCGGGCCTTGCACGAGGCATTCCTGCAGGGTGTGGGCCGGCCCCGTCACCACGTCGATCGCGGTCTCGCGGGTACAGTCGGGGGCGGATACCGATTTCGCGCAGATCAGCGCGACGACGATGATCTGATTCATGACACCTCCCGCGGACGCCGCCTCTTCGGGCCTGCTCCGGGACGTTGTCGGCCGGCGCGCGGGTTCCGGTCGAGCGGACGTGGTGACGCGGGCCGCCCCCTGCACAACCCTTCAGATGAGCGCGCGCGGATCCGTCCCCGCCTCGATCTCGGCGGGGCTCGGTGCCCGGCCCTCGCCGAGCAGGTGCAGGAAGGCCGTGAATTCGGGGTTGCGGCCGATGCTGCAGGCCGCCGTCACCCGCTCGCCGCGGACGTAGTAGGCGATGAAATCGAGCTGGTCCGTGCTGCCGCGCAGGACGATGCGGTCAAAGCCCGGCGCGTAGCCGCCGTAATCGAGCCGCTTGTCGCCCTGGTTCGACCAGAAGAACGGCGCGCCGGCGAACGGGCCCGTCTGGTTCAGGATCTGTCGGGCGATGTGCGTGCCGTGCTGCTGGGCGAGGCGCCAGTGCTCGATGCGCGCGGTCTCGCCGCTCGCCCGCTCGGGGAAGGCCGCGATGTCGCCGGCGAGCCAGACGTTCGGGGCCAGACGTAGGTCCGGCCCGACCGCGACGCCCCCGTCCTCGCGCGCGGCGACGCCCGCGATCGCGCCGGTCTCCGGCGCCGCACCCGCGCCGATCAGCACGATGTCCGCGGGCAAGCGCTCGCCCACCTCGGTCTCGACCGCCTCGACGCGGCCGGCGCCCGCGATCCGCGCGATCGTGCCTTGCGCGAACTGCACGCCGTTGCCCGCGTGGTAGCGCTTCAGCGCGGTACCCACCGCCTCGCCGAAGCGCTTGGCGAAGGGCACCGCCTCGCGAGCCAGCACCGTGACGGAGAGGCCTCGCTTCGTCAGGAAGGCGGCGGCCTCCAGGCCGATGAAGCCCCCCCCGATCACCACGACGCGCTCGGCGCCCTCCGCCGCCGCGCTCAAGCCGACGGCATCGTCGAGGCTGCGCAGGGTGTGGACGCCGTCGAGATCGGCGCCGGGGAAGTCCGGCACCACGGCGCGGCTGCCGGTGGCGATCACCAGCGCGTCGGCATCGAGCGCGCGCCCGTCCTCCAGGGTGACGCGGCGCGCCTCCGGCTCGATCCGCGCGACCGTTCCATGAACGTGCTCGACGCGGTGAGCGACGTAGAAGTCGGGTTCGAGCAGCGTCTTCCCGGCCGGCGTGAGCTTGGCCAGGAACTGCTTCGAGAGCTTGGTCCGGTCGTAGGGCGGGTGCGCCTCGCGGCCGACCATCGTGATGGTGCCGGCAAAGCCGAGGCGGCGCAGGCTCGTCACGCAGGCGACCGCCGCGGCACCGGTGCCGACGACGAGGACGTGCGTCCCCTCCCCGCGCGGGGCCGGACTGAAGGGGGCCAGCGGCTCCAGCACCGCCACCGCCATCTCGCCCTCGATGCGGACGGGGTAGCGCGTCAGCGCTTCCAGCGCGGGCGGTTCCTCCAGCCCGCCGTCAGTGAGCGCGAAGGCGGCCTTGTGCCAGGGGCAGTAGAGTCGGCCGCCGCAGATCTCGCCCTTGGCGAGCGGCGCACCGAGATGCGGGCACTTGGCCTGGAAGGCTCGCACGCCGTCGGCGTCCCGGACGAACAGCACCTTGGCCTCGCCCGAGGCCGCCTCGACCATGCCGCCGAGGGGGATCTTCTCCAGCGGGTGACGGATCTCGGTCGCCTCGGCCATGCTCGTCCCCCGGTCGCCTGCCCTGTCGCGGGGCGGGCCCGCACACGGCGACACAAGTCGCGAGCGGCGCGAAGGCTCCGAGGTGCGGCGCCGTGGGTGATCAGCGGCCCGCGGCGCGCGCCGTCGCGAGCACGATCTCGGCGGCGCGATCGCTCGGCGCGGCCCCGTCCGGCAGGCGCATGGCATCGTCGAGGCGGGCAAGCGCCGCGCCCTGCGCGTCCCGGGCCGCGCCACCCGCGAGCAGGGGCGCCAGCGCCCCCGCGAGGTTCCCGGGCGTGCAATCGGCCTGAATGAATTCGGGCATCGCGTTGGCGCCGAGGATCAGGTTCGGCAGCACGATGGTGGGCACCTGGATCAGGCGCCGGCCGATGAACTCCTCGACACGCGAGACCCGGTAGGCCACCACCATCGGCACCCCCGCGAGCGCGAGTTCAAGGGTCACCGTGCCGGAGGCCGCGAGCGCCGCGCGGGCGCGCCGGAAGAGCGCGTGCTTGGCCTCCTCGCCGGAGACGATCCGCACCGGCACCGACCAAGCGGCGGCCAGCGCCTCGATCCGGGCGCGGTGGCGGGTCACTGCGGGCAGCACCGCTTCGAAGGCCGGCCCGTCCTTCAGCCGAGCAAGGGTCTCGCCGAAAACCGGCATCAGCCGATCGATCTCGGAGCGGCGCGAGCCCGGCAGGACCGCCAGCGTAAAGGGGGCGCTCTCCCGCGCCGCCGCCTCCTCGGATCCCGGCCGGAAGGCGTCGAGGCGCTCGATCAGCGGATGGCCGACATAGGTGCAGGCGGGGCCACCGAGGCGTCGATGGGCGCCCGGCTCGAAGGGCAGCAGCGCCAGCACGTGGTCGATATAGGCGCGCATGGATCTGGCCCGCCAGGGCCGCCACGCCCAGACGCTCGGCGAGACGTAGTCGACGATCGGCAGAGCCGGCAGGCGCTTGCGCACCCGCGAGGCGACCGCGTGGGTGAAGCCGGGACTGTCGATGATGACGAGCACGTCCGGCCGGGCCGCCACCACGTCGTCCACGGTCTGCCGAATGCGGCGCAGCAGCGTGCGGGCACGCGCCAGCACCGGCAGGTAGCCCATCACCGCCACGTCATCGAGGGGGAAGAGCGAGGCGAAGCCCTGTGCCGCCATCGCCTCGCCGCCGACGCCCCCGAGGGTGAGCGGCCCCGGCACCCGCGCCCGCAGCGCCGGGATCAGCTTGGCGCCGAGCTGATCGCCCGAATCCTCGCCGGCCACGAGCCAGATCTTCACGACAGAGCCTCCAGCCCGACGAGGAAGAGGCCGCGCCGGTCGGCTTCAGCGACGGTCGCGGCCCGGTCGATCAGCAGCGTGCGGCCCGCCTCAACCGCGATTCCGGCGCAGCCCGCCGCGGCGGCGTTCCTCACCGTGCGGGGCCCGATCGCCGGCAGGTCGATGCGCAAGTCCTGGCCGTGCTTGGAGACCTTCACCAACACGGTGCCGGGCGCGGCCCGGCCGCTGCCGAAGGGCTTGCGCCCGAGCGCGCGGGCGCGGGCGAGCATCCGGTCGGTGCCCTCGGGGCCTTCCACGGCCAGCACCCGCTCGGCGGCCGCCACCGCCGCCTGTCCGACATCGAAGGGCGAGAGGGCGGCGAGCAGCGCCCGGCCCGCCCGGATCGAGGGCTCGGCCTCTGCGTCCGGGGCATGGCGGCCCAGGACCCCGCTCGGACAGAGCAGATCGGGCGCGGCCTCGTGGACGCCGAGCACCCGGTGGCCGTTCTCTTCGAGAAGCGCGAGCACGCCCCTCAGCAGCCGGTCGTCGCCCCCGCCCGCGATGGCACGGAGAGCCGCGCGGTTGCGGAGCGCCGCGCCCGCGTTGAGGAGGGCGGCCGGGCTCGGGCGGGAGACGCCGCCGGCCGGGATGACAACGGCCGGGCCCCAGGCCTTCAGGATGGCGAGCGTCGCGCCGACATCGAGAAGGTCCACGGTGGCGTCGGCACGCGCACGCAAGGCGCGCTCGGTGAAACCGCGCACGGCCAGCACCTTGTAGGCGCGGCCGGCCCGCTCCAGCGAGCCGGCGACGAGATCGGGCAGGCGCCCCGCCCCGGCGACGAGGACCAGGGTGCCGCTCTCGGCCATGCGGTTCAGGCCGCGCTCGTCGGCGTCGGCGCCTCGCGGGGCGTGCAGATCGAGCGCTTGCCGCCGGCGCGGATGAAATCGAGGATCTCGCCGACGGCCGCGTGCGACTCGAACTCGGCCGCGACGTCCTCGACCCGCTCCATCAGCGTGCCCTCGGGCGCGAAGAGCAGGCGGTAGGCCCGGCGCAGCGTGTGGATGTCCTCGCGGGCGAAGCCCCGGCGCTGCAGGCCGATGATGTTGAGCCCCGACAGATAGGCCCGGTTGCCCAGCACCATCCCGTAGGGAATGCAGTCGTTCTCCAGCCCCGAGAGGCCGCCCACGAAGGCGTGCGCGCCGACCCGCGCGAACTGGATCACCGCCGCGCCGCCGCCCAGAATCGCGAAATCGCCGACCGAGCAATGGCCGGCCAGCATCACGTTGTTGGAGAAGACGACGCCCGAGCCGACCCGGCAATCGTGCCCGACATGGGAGTTTGCCAGGAAGGTGCAGCGGTCGCCGACCACCGTCTCCGAGCCGCCGCCCGCGGTGCCTGGGTTCATGGTCACGCCCTCGCGGATCGTGCACTCTTCGCCGATCGTCAGCGTGGTCTCCTCGCCGCGGTACTTCAGGTCCTGCGGTGGGTGGCCGATCGAGGCGAAGGGATAGATCCGCGTGCGCGCCCCGATGCGGGTGTTGCCGGCCAGCACGACGTGGCTGACGAGCTCGGCGCCCGCCCCCAGCACAACGCGTGGCCCGACATGGCAGAACGGTCCGATGCGGGCGCCCTCGCCGATCTCGGCGCCGTCCTCGACGACCGCGCTCGGATGAATCAGGGCGGCGCTCACGCGGTCACCAGCATGGCGCCGATCTCGGCCTCGGCCACCAGCGCACCGTCGACCCGGGCCTCGCCGCGGAACCACCACATGGTCTTGCGCTGGTTGAGCTTCTTCATGTGGAACCGCACTTGGTCGCCCGGCACCACGGGCTTGCGGAACTTGCACTTGTCGATGGTCATGAAGAAGACCTGCTTGGTCTGGACCGTGTCCGACATGATGTGCCGGCAGCAGATCGCGCCCGCGGTCTGGGCCATGCCCTCGATCAGCAGCACGCCGGGGAAGACCGGCATGTTCGGGAAGTGGCCGGTGAACTGGGGCTCGTTCACCGTGACGTTCTTGATGCCGATGCAGCTCTCGTCGCGGTCGATCTCGATGATCTTATCGATCATCAGGAACGGGTAGCGATGGGGCAGGAGCTCCAGCACCTTCTGGATGTCCGCCGCGCCGAGTTCCTGCACCGTCTCCGTCATCGCCTCTGAAGCCTTGTGTGCTGCCCGGATGCGGCCGGGTTCATGGGTCGATCGTGCGGGTGTTTCGTCCAGAACGCCGCGCGAAGGCAAGACATCCGGACGTGTTCAAGGACCGAGCGGTCCGGCTCTTCAGTCCTGCGGCTCGTCGCGGCCAGAGCGCTCGGCGAGCTTGGCGAGCGTCGTCAGCTCGCGGAACCATGCGCGCACGGGCTTGGCCGGGGTGCCGCCCCAGCGGCTGCCCGGGGGCACGTCGCGGTTGACGTTCGAGGAGCCGGCGATCTGCGAGCCGCGGCCGATGGTGAGATGGCCGACGACGCCGACTTGGCCGCCGAGGACGACGTAGTCCTCCAGCGTGGTCGAGCCCGAGATGCCGACGCCCGAGACGATCACGCAGTGCCGGCCGATCACCACGTTGTGGGCGATCTGCACGAGGTTATCGATCTTGGTCCCCTCCCCCACAACGGTGTCGCGGCTGGCACCGCGGTCGATCGTGGTGTTGGCGCCGATCTCGACATCGTCCTGCACGATGACGCGGCCGATCTGCGGGACCTTGAGGTGGCTCGCGCCCATGGCGAAGCCGAAACCGTCCTGACCGATGCGCGCGCCCGGATGTACGATGACGCGGTTGCCCATCAGCGTGTGGGTCAGGCTCGCGGAGGCGCCGATCGAGCAGTCGCGCCCGACCCGGCAACCGGGCCCGATCAGCGCGCCCGGTCCGATCACGGAGCCCGCGCCGATCTCGGCGCCCGGCCCGATCACCGCGCCCGGATCGACCGTCACCCCCTCCTCCAGCCGCGCGTCCGGGTGGACATGGGCGCCCGGCGCGACGCCGCGGGCGCCGAACTGCGAGCTGGGCCGGAGCGCCTCCGGGTGCAGGCGTCCGAGGAGCGCGGCGTAGACGCGATAGGGATCGCGCAGCACCAGCGCCACGGTTGCCGCGGGCACGCGGGCAGCAAAGCGCGGCGAGACGAGGCAGATGCCGGCGCGCGTCGCCGCGAGCGCGTCGCCGTAGCGGGCGTTGTCCATGTAGGCGAGGTCGTTCGGGCCGGCGCGGTCGAGGGGCGCAGCGCCCGTCACGGAGTGGTCGGGGTCGACGCCCGCCGGCAGCGCGACGCCCGCGGCATCCGCCACGGCGCCGAGGCTGAGGCGGGTCTGAGAGACGAAGAACTGAGGGTCGGACATGCTCTGAACCGTCGCGCGGGCCGGGTGCGGGCCGGCGGGAGCGCGGTCCCTCCCGGGCTCCGCCTAGGGCCTGCGCCGTACCGGGTCCTGAGGCGGGTGGAAAGGGGCGCCAATATGACGAAAGCGCCGCCCCGGGGGTCCGGGGCGGCGCTTTGCAATCCGTCCGTCAGGTTCAGAAGCGCGAGCCGCCCGAGAAGCGGAAGGCCTGGATCTGATCCTTGCCGATGCGACCCGCATAGGCCCCGTTCACGAAGACCTTCTCGCCCTCGTCCTTCGACAGCGCGTAGGCGTAGTCGAAGCGGATCGGGCCGAGAGGCGAGTTCCAGAGGATCGAGGCACCGATCGAGGAACGGATCACCGTCTTGTCGCGGACGTTCAGGCACTCCGGCTCGACGCCGATCGTGAAGGTGTTGAAGTTACAGCCCGAGGGACCGAAGCCGTTGATCAGGCGATCGCCGTTCACGTCGAAGTTGCGCCGGCCGTTGTAGCCGAACAGCGTGCCGGCGTCGGCGAAGACCGCGCCCTTCAGACCGAGATCCTTCGGGATGCCCCAGATCGGGAACTGGACCTCGACCGTGCCGCCCACATAGGTCGAGCCGCCGACTGCGTTGGAGCGGGCGTCCGTCGTGCCGATGTCGCGCGGGCCGATGCCATTCGGGGCGAAGCCGCGAACCAGCGACGGGCCGAGGAAGAACTGGTCGGTCAGGCGCAGCGGGTTGCCGTCGAGCGAGGAGATGTGGCCGCCCTGGATGCGGACGAAGCCGACGACGTCCTCCCAGAGCTCCTTGTAGTAGCGGGCGTCGCCGGTGACGCGGAAGAACTTCGAGTCGCCACCGAGACCCGCCACGTCGGGCTTCAGCTCGGCGTAGAAGCCGTTGCGCGGCGCACCGATCACGTCGAGCGTCGAGTAGGCGAGCGTCACGCCGGCCAGCGAGGTGAGCGTGTTGCCCTGCGAGCCCTTGAGCGCGATCGAGGCCTCGCCGTTGTAGGCGCAGTCCGGGTAGCGCGCGAAGCCGGTCACGTTCTGACCGTTGATGACGGTACCCGCCGGATACTGATTCGTTAGACCTGGGATCGGCACCGAACAGTCATTGTAGGGCCGACGCAGGGTGTTCGGCACCTTCAGCTCGGTGTTGTAGAGCGAGTAGCGCAGCGTGACGCCAAACTCCTCGGTGATCGGCAGGCCGAGGCGGAGCTGGCCGCCGTAGACCGTGGTCTCGTAGCGCGAGTACCGGGTCAGGTCGCTGTACTTGTAGAAGGCGTCGAAGCCAGCGGCGAGCCGGTAACCGAGGAAGTACGGCTCGGTGAACGAGAAATCGACGCCGCGGGCGTACTGGCCGCCGGTGCCGGCCACGCGCACGTACTGGCCGCGACCGAGGAAGTTCGACTCGGAGACCGAGACTTCGCCGATGATGCCGTCCTGGGTGGAGTAGCCGCCCGCGACGGAGAACGAGCCGGTGGGCTGATCCTCGACGTCGATGTTCACGATGACGCGGTCCGGCGAGGAGCCCGGCTCGTTCGAGAAGCGGACCTTCTTGAAGAAGCCGAGGCCGTTCAGCCGGCGCTCGGCCCGGTCGGTGAGAACACGGTTGTAGGCATCGCCCTCGCCGAAATCGAGCTCGCGGCGGATGACGTAGTCGCGGGTGCGGGTGTTGCCGCGGACGTTGATGCGCTCGACGTAGACGCGCGGGCCGTCCTCGACCACGAAGCCCAGCGAGACCTGATGCGTGGCGCGATCGCGCTGGCCGGTCGGGCGGACCTGGGCAAAGGGAAAGCCCTGGCGGTTCACGTCGGTGGTGACGCCCGAGAGCGTCTTCTCGACGTCCTCGGCGTTGTAGACGTCGCCGACCTGGGCGCGCAGCTCGTCCTGCAGGCGGCCGGTATCGACGCCCGGCAGACGCGAGTCGATCGCCACGGCGCCGACGCGGTACTGCTCGCCCTCGTTGACCGTGACGGTGATGACCCAGCCGCTCTTCTCCTCGCCCTCGACGTAGCGGGCGTCGGCGTTGACGATCTGGAAATCGGCGTAGCCGTTGCGCAGGTAGTAGCGCCGGACGAGGTCGAGGTCGTTGGCGATGCGATCCGGATCGTAGACGTCCGAGGTCTTGATGAAGCTGAGGAGGTTCATCTCGGACGAGGTCATCAGACCCTTGAGCGTCCGCTCGGAATAGTTGTTGTTGCCGACGAAGTTGATCGACACGATGCCGGTCTTGTCGCCCTCGTCGATCTGGTAGATCACGTCGACGGTGCCGTTGGGCAGGTCGACGGTACGGTAGGTGACCTTGGCGGTGCCGCGACCGGCGCGACGGTAGACTTCCTTGATGCGCTGCAGGTCGGCGTTGACCACCGCCGGGCTGAAGGCGCCGCGCGACTTGGCCTCGATCTGCCCCTCGAGAGTGGCCTTCTCGACCTTCTTGTTCCCCTCGAACACCACGCGGTTGATGATGTTGTTCTCGCGCACCGTCACGACCGTGCGGCCGCCGCTCTGGGCGACCTTCACGTCCTGGAACATGCCGCTGGCGAGCAGGTTGCGCCGGGCCTCCTCGGCGGAGCCGGAAGCGGTGCCGGTGACGTAGGAGCGGATGGTGTCGGCGTCGACCCGACGGTTGCCCTGGACGACGATCTGCTGCGCCTGGGCGGCGGTGCCCGCGAGCACGCCGGCCGTCGCGGCGACTAGGACGATGGTCCGCTTCACCGACTCGCGCCGGCGCTTCCCCGTCATCGACATCATGTAATCGCCCGTCCGCGTTGTTCTTTCGAGAGCGTGCTCTCGCCTGCCGACGGGCAGCCGTTGTCCGGCCATCCCGTCCACCTGGTCCAAGCGTAGCTCTTAACGGGATTCCCCTGCCAAGCAAACGTCGCCGGGGCCTCTCGCCTGGGGAATTTGCCCGGTCGTGGCCTTCGCGCCACTTAACGCCGCACGGGATCTGAGGAGGATCGACGAACAGGGTAAACGGCACGTAAATGCCGGCCACGAAAGAGATTTCCGGGCCGGCACACGATCACGTCAACGATTCGCAAAGGCTCTTGCCGGGCCCTCGACCGGGCTCCGCCGCCCCCGATGCCGGGGCTCCATCGCGGCGCAAACGCGGCGATGGTGCGGTGCCCGGATGGCAGAGCCGGCCGACCGGGCCCCGCGCGTCAGGTGTTGCGCCCCCAGGAGGCGCCGAGGTTCAGGATGTCGTTCCATGCCGCGAACAGCATCAGCATCAGCACCAGGGCGAGACCGATGCGGAAACCGATCTCCTGCGCCCGCTCGCTCAAGGGGCGCCCGCGCACCACCTCGAAGGCGTAGAACAGCAGGTGCCCGCCATCCAGCAGCGGCACGGGGAAGAGGTTCAGGAGGCCGATCGACACGGAAAGCAGGGCGACGAGCCCGACGAGGCCGCCGACGCCCCCGGTCTTGGCCACCTCGCCGGAGACGCGCGCGATGCCGATCGGGCCGGAGAGCTGGTCGGCCGATTCGCGGCCCGTGGCCAGCTTGCCGAGATACGAGAAGGTCCGCTCGACCACGAAGTAGGTCTCGTGCACGCCGAGGTTCAGCGAGGCCAGCGGGCCGTACTCGACGAGGCGCGCCTCCGAGCCGTTCGGCGAGCGGATGCCGAGGCGCCCGACCCGATGGCGGCCGAAGGGGGTGCGGTCCTCGTGCACGCGCGGCGTCGCCGTGATGGTGCGCTCCGCGCCGTCGCGCTCGATCGTGAACAGGAGGGTGTTGCCGGCGCTGCCCGTGACGGTGCGGTACATCGCGTTGAAGTCGCGCACCGGCTGGCCGTCGATGGCCTTGATCAGGTCGCCGGGCTCGAAGCCGGCCTCGGCGGCCGCGCTGTTCGGCTCGACCGCGGCGACGCGGGCCGGAAGTTCGTAGCGGCCGCCGAGCCAGATCGCGCCGGCAAACAGCAGGATGGCGAGCAGGAAGTTGGCGATCGGGCCCGCTGCCACGATCGCGGCGCGCTTGGCGACCGGCTGGGTCGGGAAGCTCGTCGCCCGCTCCTGCGGGCTCATCCGGGCGAGCGCCTCGGGGTCGGGCACGCTGGCGCCGTTCACGTCGCCGTGGAACTTCACGTAGCCGCCGAGCGGGATCGCACAGAGCTTCCAGCGGGTGCCACGCCGGTCGTTGAAGCCGAAGATCTCCGGCCCGAAGCCGATCGAGAAGGCGTGGACGCCCACGCCGCACCAGCGCCCGACCAGGAAATGGCCCATCTCGTGGACGAAGACCACGATGGTCAGCACGATCAGGAACGGGATCACCGCGCCGAAGAAGCCGGTGGCGGTGCCGCCCATCGCGTTCAGGAAGTCCATCTCGTCGATCCTCAAGACCTCGACCGGGCGCCGCGGCGGCCGGACGGCCGTACCGGCCGCGTGCGCTCTAGCAGATCGTGACGCTCGGGGGCCAACGCAAACCTGCGCGAGGGGAAGAGAGCGTCGCACGCCGGACAACGCTTGGCGAGCCCCCGCCCCGCGCGCCGCCCACGCTCTGCCCGCTATTCCCAGGCCCGGGGGCCAGGGCAGGCGCTCAGGCGTGGCCCAGCAGGGTGAGCCACGCGATGGTGGTGACCGGCGCGATCAGCGTCGAGACGAGCACCGAGGCGGCGATGAGCCCGGTCTCGGTCTTGTAGCGCATGGCCAGCAGGTAGGAGTTGATCCCAACCGGCATCGCGGCGAACAGGGTCGCCACGCCCGCATAGGCCGGCGGCATCGCGAAGACGTGGAAGGCTAGCACCCAGACGGCGAGCGGGTGCAGCACGCATTTCAGCAGGGCCACGACGAGCGCGCCCGGCAGGTCGAACATCACCCGGTAGCGGCGCAGGCCCGCCCCCAGCGCCACGAGCGCGCAGGTCGAGGCGGTGGCGGCGAAGGCGTCGAGGATCGCCTTCACGGGTCCGCCGGGCGTGACGTGGAGGACCTTCAGCGCCATGCCGATGAGGAGCGAGACGAAGATCGGGTTCTTCAGGAGCACGAGGGCGAGGCTGCGCAGGCGCACGAGCAGCGGCTTGTCGCCCTCCGCCTCGAGCAGGAAGGTCGCGAAGCCCATCATGATCGGCAGGTGGACGGCCAGCAGCAGGAAGAGCGGGAAGGCGCCCTCGTCGCCGTAGGCCTGCAGGATCATCGGCACGCCGACGAAGATCGTGTTGGACTGGCTCGCCGCGAAGCCGTGCAGGATCGCGCCCTGCCGGCCGATGCCCGTGCGCCGCAGGGCGATGAGCGAACCCACCAGCCACGAGAGACCGGCGCCGCCGAAATACGAGATCCAGTAGGACCACGCGATCTCGCCATCGAGCCCCGGCCGCGTCAGCGTGACGATGATGAGGGCCGGCACCGCGACGGCGAAGACGTACTCGGACAGGCCGTCGCTGACCCGCTCGGAGAGGAGCCCCGCGACGGCCGCGGCCCAGCCGATCAGGATGATCCCGAAGATCGGGACGATGATCGTGATGGCGTTCACGGGCGGGGACGGCTTCCGAGATCGGGGGGGATCGGTCGGGCGCATACCACGTTCCCGTCGCGCCGCACGGGGCGCCCGGCGCATGGCGCGTCTGCGGCCTGACAGAACCGGCGCCCTGACCCCATTTCGGCCCGGATCCTGCGGGAGAGGCCGGGATCCGGCCCCGACCCGGTTATGATTCACCGATGACCACGATCGCGATCGATTTCGAGACGGCCAACGAGCGGCGCGACAGCGCCTGCGCGGTCGGCCTCGCCTGGATCGCGGACGGCCGCGTGGTCCGGCGCGAATCCCGGCTGATCCGGCCGCCGGAGCTGCGCTTCGCGCCGGGCAACATCCGGGTCCACGGCATCCTGCCGGCGGACGTGCGGGACCAGCCCGGCTTCGCCGCGGTGATGGCCGAGTTCATGCCCGACCTCGCTTCCGGCACGATCCTCGCCCACAACGCGAGCTTCGACATCGGCGTGCTGCGCGCCTCGCTCCACGCCTGCGGGCAGCCGGCACCGCCTCTGGCCTATCTGTGCACGGTGCAGGTGGCACGGCGCGTCTTTCCGGATCCCGCCGGCTGCGGCCTCGGCAAGGTGGCCGGGCGCCTCGGCATCCGGTTCAGTCACCACGACGCAGGCGACGACGCCTATGCCTGCGCCGAGATCGCGCTCGCGGCGATGCGCGAGACGGAGACCGCGGATATCGGGGGCCTTGCCCAGGCCATCGGCCTGCCGCTCACCCGGGTCGACGGGGGCTCGCCCCCGCCGCCGCGGCCCGCCCGCGGGGCGATCGCCGAGCGGGCGCTGCGGAGCTTCCGTCCGGCAGTGCCCGTACCGTTGCGCTTCGCCGTGCGGGGCAGCACGGGCAACCGCTACGAGGTCACGCTGGACGAGCGCTCCGGCACCCCGAACCTGCGCTGCACCTGCATGGCGGGCCGCCACGGGATGCGCTGCCGCCACGTGAAGGCGTTGGCGGTCGGAGACGTGACGGATCTGTTGTCGGACAACGCGGCTGAGCTCGCGCGGGTGCTGGGGCTACTTGCAGAGGTGCAGTAGGGCGGCAGGCCCTCGTTCGGCCGGCGCAATGCGGTCTCCCACGCGCTCTCCCTGCCCCGCAGAGAGGGAGGGCGTCGCGGGAAGCGGATTCCCTCCCCGCTACGCCTCGGGCAACAGGAGCGCCCTCAGGCCGCCTGCTTTCCCGCCGCACCGTAGAAGGTGCCCCCATCCCGGGCCATCGCCAGGACGTTCTCCGGCACGCTGAAGCGGGGGCCGTGCCGGGACTCCAGGGACTGCGCCAGCGCCACGAAGGCCCCCGCGCCCATGAAGTCGATGTAGGAGAGCGCCCCTCCGGTGAACGGCGCGAAGCCGAAGCCGAGGATCGAGCCGACATCGGCCTCGCGGGGATCGACCACCACGCCCTCGCCGACCGTGCGGGCGGCCTCTAGCGCCTGGACCACGAGCAGGCGGTGCTTCAGCTCGGCGAAATCGACGGAATCCGGGTCGAGATGCGTCGGCTGGAGTTCCTTAAGGCCCGGCCAGAGGCGCTTCGGCGCGCCCTCCGGATAGTCGTAGAAGCCCTTGCGGTTCTTGCGCCCGAGCCGGCCCTGGTTCTCCACCAGCTCGACCAGGAGCTGCTTCTGGGCCGGATCGACCGCGTCCGGCCCGAGCTGCGCCTCGGTGGCCCGCGCGATCTTCAGGCCCAGATCGAGCGCGACCTCGTCGTTGAGCGAGAGCGGACCCACCGGCATCCCGGCCTGACGGCCCGCGCTCTCGATCATCGCGGGCGGCACGCCCTCCAAGAGCATCTTGTGGCCCTCCAGCAGGTAGGCCGTCACGCAGCGATTGGCGAAGAAGCCGCGGGAATCGTTGACCACGATCGGCGTCTTGCGCACCGCCCGGACGTAGTCGAGGGCGGTCGCCACGGCCCGGTCGCCGGTGGCGCGGCCCCGGATGATCTCGACCAGCATCATCTTCTCGACCGGCGAGAAGAAATGGATGCCGACGAATCGCTCGGGCCGGGCGCTCGCCTCGGCGAGGCCGGTGATCGGCAGGGTCGAGGTGTTGGAGGCGAAGACGGCGTCGGGGCCGATCGCCGCCTCGACCTGCCGGATTACATCGGCCTTCACCCGCGGGTCCTCGAAAACCGCCTCGATGACGAGGTCGCAATCCTTGAGGTCGGCGTAGTCGGCCGAGGTCCGGATGCGGGCGAGCAGCGCCTCGCGGTCGGCGGTCTTGGCCCGGCCCTTGTTGATCTGGTCGGTGACGAGCTTGTGGGCGTAGGCCTTGCCCTTCTCGGCCGCCTCGATCGACTGGTCGATCAGCACCACGTCGAGCCCGGCATTGGCCGTGACGTAGGCGACGCCCGCGCCCATGAAGCCGGCGCCCACCACGCCGACGCGCTTCAGGGCGGTGGGGGGCACGTCCTTCGGCCGGCGCGCGCCCTTGTTCAGCTCGCCCATCGAGATGAACAGGGTGCGGATCATCGCCTGCGCTTCCGTGGTCCGCAGAATCATCGCGAAATAGCGGCTCTCGACCCTGAGGCCGAGATCCATCGGCAGCTGCAGGCCCTCGTAGACCGAGGCCAGGATCGCCTTTGCGGCCGGGTAGTTGTCGTGCGTCTCGCGGCGGTAGATCGCGTTGGCCGGCGGCCAGATCATCATGCCGGCCGGCGAGTAGACCTTGCCGGACGGCGCCTTGAACTTCGGCACGTCCCAGGGCGCGACCGCCGAACCGCCGCCGAGAATCCAGGCCTTGGCCTGGGCGATGATCTCGTCCTTGGGCGCCACCGCGTGCACGAGGCCCATGCCCTTGGCCATCTGCGGCCGGATCTGCTCGCCCTTGAACAGCATCTGCAGGGCATCGCCCGTCTGCATCAGGCGCGCGACGCGCTGGGTGCCGCCGCCGCCCGGGAACAGGCCGACCTTGATTTCCGGCAGTCCGACGCGGGTCTTCGGATCGTCCGAGACGACCCGATGATGGCAGGCCAGCGCCAGCTCGAAGGCACCACCCAGGCAGATGCCGCTGATCGCCGCCGCGAAGGGCTTGCCGCAGGTCTCGAGCCGCCGGAACAGCAGCGAGAGGCGGCGCGACTCCTCGAAGAAGCGCACCATCGCCGCCTCCTCGCCGGCGGTCGCCCGCAGCTCCTCGTAGGCGCGGCCGAGGCCCTGCAGCATCGTCAGGTCGGCGCCGCCGGAGAAGTTGTCCTTGCCCGACGTGATCACGCAGCCCTTGATGCCAGCCTCGCCCGCCACCGCCTCCACGATCTGCGCGAGCTCGTCCATCACCGCCTCGGTGATGACGTTCATCGAGCGGCCCGGCATGTCCCAGGTCGCGAGCGCGACGCCGTCGGCATCGGTCTCGAAGCGGAAATTCTTCAGGTCCATCTCACGTCCTCGCGTCTGGGGAGGGGCGGGTCTTAAGGCTTCGGTGAGGTTGCGCGGCCATGGTCGCGGCGGGGGCGAATGAGAACAGCGGTGCCATGAAGACTGCCCACGCCTGCCGTGCCTGCCGGGACGGCGCGGAGCTCGACTTCGCCTTCACCATGGCGTTCCAGCCGATCCTCGACCTCGCGACCGGCACGGTCTGGGGCTACGAGGCGCTGGTGCGCGGGCCCGAGGGCCAGGGCGCCGGCACGATCCTCGACCGGGTGACGGACGACACCCGCTACCGCTTCGACCAGGCGGCGCGCGTGAAGGCGATCGAGCTCGCGGGCCGGCTGTTCCCGCCTGGCGGGACCGAGCGCCTGTCCATCAACTTCATGCCGAACGCGGTCTACGAGCCGAACGCCTGCATCCGCGCCTCGCTGGAGGCGGCGCGCCGCGTCGGCTTCGCGCACGAGCGCATCATGTTCGAGTTCACCGAGAACGAGCGCTTCCGCGACACCGCGCACGTGCAGAACATCGTCGCGGCCTATCGCCGCCATGGATTCCTGACGGCGCTCGACGATTTCGGCGCGGGCTTCGCGGGCCTCTCCCTGCTGGCGAATTTTCGGCCCGACCTGATCAAGATCGACATGGACCTCCTGCGCGGCATCGACGCGGATGCCGGCCGGCAGGCGATCGTCGCAGGCCTGATCGCGATCGCGCGGGCGCTCGGCGTCACGGTACTCGCCGAGGGCGTCGAGACCGCCGCGGAGTGCGACACGCTGCACCGGCTCGGCGTTCACCTGTTCCAGGGCTACCATTTCGCCAAGCCCCTCCTCGAAGGCCTGCCGGCGGTGGCGGGCTTCCCGGTCACCCGGGCTCCCGCGATGGTCGCGTGAGATCCGCACCCGCCGGCCTCCGACGGCCTACTTGGCGGGCGCGGGGGCAGGTGTCGGGGCCGGGCCCGGCACCGCGGCGGGCGGCGTGCCGGGCTGCGGGCCCTCGCCGCCGGCAGCGGCCACCGCCAGCATGTTCAGCAGCTTCGTCACCGAGCCCTGCGAGATCGCGGTCACGCTGGAGGACGGGTCGGCGTTCAGGCTCTGGAACTTCTGGTAGGTCTTGTCGTCGTAGATCTCGTTGAGGTGCTTGAGCTCGGCGAGGCTGAACTTGCCGGCGTATTCCTTGGACAGACCCTCGACCATCACCTCGCGCTGGCGGTCGAACTCGGCGTTGAGCTCCTTGCGCACGGCGTCGGCCTTCTGGTCGGGCATCGTCGCCACGGTCTTCTCGAGCGCCGCACCGAAGCCGGTCTGCAGGTTCTTGATCAGGGTCTTCGAGACCAGGGTCTTGGCCTCGGCGATCTTTTCGGCGGCCTCGTCGGCGCGGGCGGCGAGCGGCAGCGCGAGGGCGGTCGTCAGGCAGAGGGTGGCGATGAGGCGGTTCATCTGAAGCGTTTCTCCCATGAGGCTTCGGTTCCGCCTTGAACGGCGGTCGCGTCGGCCTCTAGCAGCGTTTGGCCCGATGTGGGAGCGGCCGGCGCGGCCGCTCCCAGGATCGTCAGACCCGGCGCGTCACACCCGCTCGATGATGGTCGCGGTGCCCATGCCGGCGCCGATGCAGAGGGTGACGAGCGCCCGCTCCTTGCCGGTGCGCTCAAGCTCGTCCAGCACCGTGCCGAGGATCATCGCGCCGGTGGCGCCGAGCGGGTGGCCGAGCGCGATGGCGCCGCCGTTGACGTTGACCTTGGCCGGATCGAGGTCGAAGGCCTGCTGGAAGCGCAGCACCACCGAGGCGAAGGCCTCGTTGATCTCGAACAGGTCGATGTCATCCAGGCTCATCCCGGCGCGGGCCAGCACCTTGCGGGTCACGTCCACGGGGCCGGTGAGCATCAGGGCGGGGTCGGAGCCGATATTGGCAAACGCTCGGATGCGGGCGCGGGGACGAAGGCCGGCCGCGTCCCCGGCCTCGCGCGAGCCGATCAGCACCGCCGCGGCGCCATCCACGATGCCCGAGGAATTGCCCGCGTGGTGGACGTGCTCGACCGCCTCGACATCGGGGTGCGCGTCGATGGCGACCGCGTCGAAGCCGCCCATCTGGCCCATCTGGACGAAGGAGGCCTTCAGCGAGGCCAGCGACTGCATGTCGGTGGAGGGCCGCATGTGCTCGTCGCGGTCGAGCAACGTGATGCCGTTGACGTCCTTCACCGGCACCACGGCGTCGCGGAACAGCCCCTCCTCCCAGGACTTCGCGGCCCGCCGCTGCGACTCGACCGCGTAGGCGTCGCAATCCGTGCGGGAGAAGCCGTACTTGGTGGCGATGAGGTCGGCCGAGACGCCCTGCGGCATGAAGTAGGACTTCACGGCAATCGCCGGATCGACCGGCCAGGCGCCGCCGGAGGCGCCGAGCCCGACGCGGCTCATCGACTCGACGCCGCCGCCGACCGTCATGTCGTGCTGGCCGGCCATCACCTGGGCGGCGGCGAAGTTCACGGCGTCGAGCCCCGAGGCGCAGAAGCGGTTGATCTGCACGCCCGGCACGTGGGTGCCGTAATCGGCCACCAGCGCGGCCGCGCGGGCGATGTCGCCGCCGGCCTCGCCGACGGGATCGACGCAGCCCAGAACGACGTCGTCGACGCGGCGCGTGTCGAGGGCGTTGCGGTCTTTCAGCGCGCGCAGAGCCGTCTCGGCGAGGCGGAGCGCCGTCACCTCGTGAAGCGCGCCGTCCGGCTTGCCGCGCCCACGGGGCGTGCGGACATGGTCGAAGATGTAGGCCTCGGGCATCTCAGCGCTTCCTCGTGTCTCGTTGCCGCGGCTCTCGCGAGGCGGCTCAGAACGCCTCGGCGGCGAGCGCCATGGTGGTGTCCGACCCGGCCTTGATGCGGGCGAGGCGGAGCGACGTCTCCGGCAGCATCCGCTCCATGTAGAAGCGGCCGGTCACGAGCTTGGCCTCCATGCGGGCATCCCCCGTCTTCGCGAGCGCCGCCTTGGCAATGCGGGCCCACATGTAGCCCATCGCCACGAGGCCGAGGAGGTGCATGTAGTCGGTCGCGCCCGCGCCCGCGTTGTCGGGCTTGGCCATCGCGTTCTGCATGAACCACATCGTGGCGCCCTGCAGGTCGTTGAGCGCCGTCTGCAGGGGCTGGACGAAGGGCTTCATCGCCTCCGTCTCGTTGTGGTCCTTGATGAAGGTCTGGACCTCGCCCAGGAAGGTCATCATCGCCCGGCCGCCGTCACGGGGCAGCTTGCGGCCGATCAGGTCCATGGCCTGGATGCCGTTGGCGCCCTCGTAGATCATGGCGATGCGGGCATCGCGCACGAACTGCGACATGCCCCATTCCTCGACGTAGCCGTGCCCGCCGAACATCTGCTGCGCTTCGACGGCGTTGGCGAAACCCCGGTCGGTCAGCACGCCCTTCACCACCGGGGTCATCAGGCCCATGTGGTCGTCGGCCGCCTGACGCTGCCGGGCGTCCTCCGAGCGGTGAACGATGTCGGATTGCAGCGCGGTCCAGAGCATCAGGGCCCGGGCGCCCTCGTTGAAGGCGCGGATGCCCATCAGGGTGCGGCGCACGTCGGGGTGGACGATGATCGGGTCGGCGGCCTTGTCCGGGGCCTTGGCGCCGGTGAGCGCGCGGCCCTGCAGCCGGTCCTTCGCGTACGCCACCGCGTTCTGGTAGGCGACCTCGGACTGGCCGAGCCCCTGGACGCCCACCGCGAGGCGCGCCTCGTTCATCATCACGAACATCGCGTTGAGGCCGCGATTGGCCTCGCCGACGAGCCAGCCCTTGGCCCCGTCGTAGTTCATCACGCAGGTGGCGTTCCCGTGGATGCCCATCTTGTGCTCGATCGAGCCGCAGGTGACGCCGTTGCGCTCTGCCAGGGAGCCGTCCTGGTTCACCAGGATCTTCGGCACCACGAAGAGCGAGATGCCCTTGGTGCCGGCGGGCGCGCCCTCGATCCGGGCGATAACGAGGTGGACGATGTTCTCGGAGAGGTCGTGCTCGCCCGCCGAGATGAAGATCTTGGTGCCGGTCAGGCTGTACGAGCCGTCGCCGTTCGGCACCGCCTTGGTCTTGAGGAGGCCGAGATCCGTGCCGCAATGGGGCTCGGTGAGGTTCATAGTGCCGGTCCAGGTGCCCGCGACCATGTTGGGGATGTAGGTCCGCTTCTGCTCCTCGGTGCCGTGCACGAGGAGCGCGGCGATCGCCCCCTGCGTCAGGCCCGGATACATGCCGAGCGCGAGGTTCGCCCCCGAGATGAATTCCTGCATCGCGGTGTTGAGGGTGTGGGGCAGGCCCTGGCCGCCGAACGCCTCGGGCACGGACAGGCCCATCCAGCCGCCCTGCGCGTAGGCGTCATAGGCCTGTTTGAAGCCCTTCGGGGTCGTCACCGAGCCGTCGGCCTGCCGCGTGCAGCCCTCGAGGTCGCCCGCGCGGTTGACCGGCGCGAACACCGTGTCGGTGAGCTTCGCGCCCTCCCCCAGCACCGCCTCGACCACGTCGGGCGAGGCCTCCGCGAAGCCCGCGAGATTCGCGTGATTGTGGAAGCCGAGCACGTCGTTGAGGAGGAACAGGGTGTCCTCGACCGGGGCGCGGTAGCTCGGCATGTGCTCTCCTCCAGAGGCGGTCGGCGCTGGCGGCTTGGGCGATCCGCGGGATCGCGCCGCTCGATAGTTCACATCTAAACTATCGCGCCGTCGGGCCGCAAGAGGCGGCGGCTGACAACCCGCAGGATCCTGTCGCCCGGCCGATGCCGTGCCGCGGCCCGGCGCCTGGGGACGAGCGCGCTCGTGCATCCCGGGCAGCTGCTCCCGCTTCGTCCCCCCTCCCCCGCGGCCAGGGCGATGCATATGACGAGGGCGCCCGGACACGGACAGGGCGCGGGCCCCCTCTCCCGTGCGGGAGAGGTCTGCTTTCCCAGAGAGCCGGGTGAGGGATGAGAACTGTCCGGATGGGGCTGTCCCCGACCGCGGCAGCGTCGTGCCTCTTCCGAAGAGTTCTCACGTCGAGTCTCATCCCTCTCCCCAACCTTCTTCCGCACGAGAGAGGGAGCGCGGGGCGGTTCAGGCGCGAGCCGAGGCCGGTTGGCTGCCCTCTGCGATCGCCCTCCCTCGCAAAGGGGAGAGGGAGCGCGCGGAGGAGATCGACGCAGGTCGTGCGGATCCGGCTGCCTGATGGAAGCGGACGCGTGCTCCCGGCCGCGTCCGAGATGCTCCGGTATCGTCTGAACCGGGTCGCTCTCCGCGCCTCGCAACTCGGCCGATGCGCAGATTGCCGCGCCCTCCCAATCCCTCCGTCCCGTGGACGACAGTCTTAACGGGGTGTTTACCAAGAAAGTTAATGGTCCGTGGTCGAAGAACCGCATGCCCCGCCGGTCCGCGCACGATGCGCTGCCCCGGCGACCAGCTGCCGCACGCCGTCCGAGGCAGGCCAGGATGACACGCACCGCGAAGCCGAACTTCGACAGCTTCGATCCCGACGTGCTAGAGGCCGCCCGCGACGTCGCGCGCCGGGCCGGCATCCCGCTCGAGGAGTGGATCGCCCGGAACGTGCCCCGGGGTGGCCAGCGCCGTCGCCGGCCGAGCGAGCCGGTCCGCGAGCAGCACCGCAAGGCGGATCGGGCGGCGGAGGAGGCCCCACGCTTTCAGGCAAACCGTCCGCAAGGCGCTCCGGACGCGCGCCGGCCGTCCGGACCCGAGCCCGCCGAGGACGGCGCGCTCGCCTCCATCATCGCCCGTCTCGAAGGACTGGACCGCAGCCTCGCGGAGGATCGGCGCAGCGTGGAAGAGGCGGCGAGCCGCCGGCTCGACGCGATCGAGCACCGCCTGACACGCGCGCTCGACGCTGGCGCGGCCCCGGTGGACAAGGTCGCCGAGCGCCTCGGCGACATCGAGCGCCGGATGTCCGAGCTCGGCGACAAGGTCGCCGCCGCCCGCCCCTATCCGCGCCGCGGCCGCGGGGCCGCCGACATGCGCGAGGCGGTGGACGAGATCCGCCAGCGCCAGCGCGAGCTGGGCGAGACCGCAGCGCCGGTCCGCCGCGCCGCGGGCGAGCCCAGCATCGTCGCGGGCATGCGCCGGGACCTCGCCCGGCGCCTGGACGCCGGCCTGCACGAGGATCTGATGATCGATACCGCGGAGGCGGTGTCCGAACTGCAGCGCGAGACCCTGCGGCTGCGCGAATCGATCGGCAGCCTCGCCACAAGCCGCGACGTCGGCGCGCTCGAACAGGCGATGATCTCGCTGGCGACCAACGTCGAGCGGGCCCAGCCCTCGGCCGATCTCGCCGCCATCACGGCCCCGATCGAGTCGATCCGCCAGCACGTCGAGCGTCTGGCCGGAGAGGTCGCGGACGACGTGCACGGCCGCATGGCCGACGAGGTGAGGCGCCTCGCCGCGCGCCTCGACAGCGTCGCCGCCGCTGGCCCCGGATCCGACGGGCGCGCGCTCGACACGCTGTTCCAGGAACTCGACGAGATCCGCCGCCTGCTCGGCACCCTGGCCGGCCCGGAGCGGATCCAGAGTCTCGCCCAGGGCATGCAGGCGATCAGCACCCAGATCGCCCAGCTCCAGGAAGCCGCCAAGGACGCTGCGAAGGAGGCCGCCAGGGAGGCCGCGAAGGCCGAGGGCAGCGCGACCCTGCGGCCGCTCCTCGAGGAGATCCGCAGCGGCCTCGCCGCCCCCGCGCCCGCCGCCTTCGTCGACCAGATGCGGGCGATGGCCACGAAGCTTGACGCCCTGCACGAGCGGGCCGGCGGACAGGACCCCGCCGAGTCGCGCAAGATCCTCGGCCGCATCGACGCGCTGGCCGACAAGGTCGAGCGGGCGAGCACCCAACCCGTCGACGACCTGATCGGCCGTCTCGAGGGGTTGAGCGAGCGGCTCGGCGAACAGCTCGGCGAGCGGTTCGGCGAGAACCCGAACGAGGGTCCGCGCGGGCGGGCGGTGGCGGGCGAGGATTTCGCGTCGATCCACGCCATGCTGAGCAACCTCGCCGAGAAGGTGGATCGCGTCGGCGACCGGGCGGGCGACCGCGCCGGCACGGACGGGCTCGACGCCCTGGAGAAGCAGGTCCTCATCCTCGCCAAGCGCCTCGAATCCGGCGGCGCCGACCCAGCGCTGGCGAGCCTGGAGCGCACAATGGGCGACCTGCTCGCCCAGATGGCGGCCCTGCGCGACCAAGCGCCCGATGCGGACGTGATCGAGCGCGCCGCCCGCGAGGCGGTCGCCGCGAGCCTCGCCGAGCGCGTCGCCCCGCAGGACCGCGGCGAGATCGGCCTGCTGCGGGCCGGCCTCGCCGACCTGCAAGCCCGGCAGACCGCCTCCGACCAGCGGCTCGGCGCGATGCTCGACGGTGTGCAGTCCGCCCTCGACCGCCTGATGAACCGCCTCGACCCCGCTGCCGACGGAGCCGCCCTGCAGGCCGGCCTGCGCCAGCCGAGCCTGGAGGAGCAGCTGATGGCCTCCACGGCGGCCGATCTCGCCCGGGGCGAGACCGAGCGCCGTCGCCGCCCGGAGATGAAGCGGGCCGCCGCGCAGTCGGCCGCCCAACACGGTGACGAGCTGCTCGAGCCCGGCGCGGGCCGGCCGCAGCGCGAGGCCCGGAGCCGCGCCCTTCCGGAGGGCCGCCTGCCCGAAACCCGCCTGGCGGAGGCCGACCTTCCGCATGCCCGCGGACTCGGCGACGAGCTGCCTTCGGGCGAGGACGGGACCGCCGACATCAAGACGAGCTTCATCGCCGCCGCCCGGCGCGCCGCGCAGGCTGCCCAGGCGGAGCTCGCGACCGAGGCGGCGAGCGAGCGGCGCGACCTACGCCTCGGCGGCCGGCCCGACAAGGCCCCGGCGCCGGCCGGGGGCCGGCTCGCGCGGCTGCGCGCCGAGATCGACCGCCGCCGCCGCCCGCTCCTGCTCGGCCTCGCGGCGATCGTGCTGGCGCTGGGCGCCCTGCAGGCGATCGGCACGCATGTGAGCGAGCCCGACCCCTCCACCCCGGTGTCGCGCGTGGCCGCCCCTGAGGCCGCCAAGCCGGAGGCTGCCAGATCCGAGGCCGCGAAATCAGAGGCTGCGGGCGCCGATGCCGGCAAGGCCGATGCCGGCAAGACCGGGACCGCCAAGGCCGACACCATGAAGGCCGACACCGTCAAGGCCGACAAGACCGCCGAGGCACCGAAGACCGCGCTCGCCGACCCGCTGACCACGCAGGCGATCCCCGCCGAGCCGGCCGCCCCGGCCCGCGCGCGCTCCGGCCCGCCGCGGATCTCCGGGGCCGCCGCCCTCTCGGGCGATCTCGCCGGACTGCCCTCCGGGCTCGCCAAGCTGCGGCAGGCGGTGCTCGACGGCGACGGTGCGGCGGCCTGGGAACTGGCCGCGCGCGCAGCGGACGGCCGCGGCGTGACCCGCGACCTCGCGCTCGCCGCCAAACTGTTCGAGAAACTCGCGGCCGCCGGCTACGCCCCGGCCCAGTACAAGCTCGGCGGCCATTTCGAGAAGGGTTCGGGCGTCGCTCGCGACCTCGCCCAGGCCAAGCTCTGGTACGGCCGCGCGGCCGAGCAGGGCCATGCCCGGTCCATGCACAACCTCGCGGTGATCTACGCCGAGAGCCCCGCCGCCAACGGCAAGCCGGATTACGCCTCGGCGGCCTCCTGGTTCAGGCAGGGCGCCGAGTACGGCCTGCGCGACAGCCAGTACAATCTCGGGGTGCTCTACGCCCGTGGACTCGGGCTCGGCCAGGATCTGGTGCAGTCCTACGTCTGGTTCTCGGCCGCCGCGGCGCAGGGGGACGACGATGCGGGCCGCAAGCGCGACGACGTCGCCAACAAGCTGAGCCCGGCGGATCTGGCGAGCGCCAAGACGCTGGCCGCCACCTTCAAGCCGCGCCGGCTCGACCCCGCCGTGAACGAGCCGCCGCAGGCCGCGGACGGCGGCGCGATGACGCTGCTCGGTGCGCCCGCGCCCGGCGCCAACGCTTTCACGCCCCCCGGCCGCAGCCGCGGGGTTTAGGTGCGGGGTTTGACGGGGCGGGTCGCCGCATGCTGGAACCGGGCTTGGCCGCGTCCGTATAACGCTCGGGCTCGCGGCTCGCGCCGCGCGGCCCTGCCGCGGGTCCCACCGGTCCGCGGATGGCGGCCGAGCGGAGGGTGAATGGCACGCCTGAATCCGGTCCCGATGGGGGCTGTCATCCTCGGCGTGGCCGGGCTGGTCCCGTTCCTCGGCTTCGCCGCCCTGTCGGTCGCCGGAAACGACGGCGGGCTCGGCACGCTGGGCCTGAGCCCGCGCACGATCCTCTCCGCCTACGGCGCGGTCATCGCTTCCTTCCTCGGCGGGATCCGCTGGGGCGCGGCCGCCGCGCGCAACGCCGGCAGCGGCGACTACCTGCTGGCGATCGTGCCCTCGCTGATCGCCTGGGCGGCGCTCGCCGCCCCCGCCCCCTGGGATCTGCGCATCCTCGGCGTCCTCGTGCTGGCCTGGGGCCTGGTCGATCAGGACCTGCCCCGCCGCGGCCTCGTCCCGCGCTGGCTCGGGCGGCTGCGCCTCGTCCTCTCCGGGGTCGCCGGCGCGGCCCTCCTCGTCGCGGCCTGAGCGCGGGATCGGACGGGTTAGCCTCGGGTATCCCATCGGTAAGCGCACATTGAATTCGCCGGCCCGCGACGGCATATCGCCCCCGCATTTTCCCTGTTCGAGGAGGCGCTGCGGTGAGTGAGACGGTGGAGCGACACGAATTCGGTGCCGAGGTCGGGCGCCTTCTCGACCTCGTGGTGCACGCCCTCTACTCCGACCGCGAGATCTTCCTGCGCGAACTCGTGGCCAACGCCGCCGACGCGATGGACCGGCGGCGCTTCGAGGCGCTGACCTCGGCCGCGAGCGCCCTGCCGCCCGACGCGAAGGTGCGCATCGCCCCCGACAAGGCGGCGCGCGCGCTCACCGTCTCGGATGCCGGCATCGGCATGACCCGCGAGGATCTGGCGCAGAATCTCGGCACCATCGCCCGCTCGGGCACGCGAGCCTTCTCGCAGTCGCTCGAGAGCGCCAAGGCCGAGGACCGGCCGAGCCTGATCGGCCAGTTCGGCGTCGGCTTCTACTCCGCCTTCATGGTGGCCGACCGGGTCACCGTCACCTCGCGCCGCGCGGGCACCGACGAGGCCTGGACCTGGGCCTCCGACGGCCAGGGCAGCTACACGCTGGAGCGCGCGGAGCGATCCGAGCCCGGCACCGACATCGTGCTCCATCTCAAGACGGATGCGGACGAGTATCTGGAGGCTCACCGGCTCGACCACCTCGTTCGCAAATGGGCCGATTTCATTACTGTGCCGATCGCGATCGTTCAGGACGGTCGCGAGGAGGCGGCCAACCAAGGCACCGCCCTCTGGCGCAAGTCGAAGAGCGAGGTCACGCCCGAGCAGTACGAGGAATTCTACCGCACGGTCGGCATGAACTTCGACAAGCCCTGGGCTACCCTGCACTGGCGTGCCGAGGGACAGCTCGAGTTCTCCGCCCTCCTCTTCGTGCCCGGCATGAAGCCGTTCCAGGCGCTCGAAAACGAGCGGCAGAGCAAGGTGCGGCTGCATGTGCGCCGGATGTTTATCACCGATGAGGCCGAGCTGCTGCCGCCGTGGCTGCGCTTCGTCCAGGGCGTGGTCGATACCGAGGATCTCCCCCTCAACGTCTCGCGCGAGATGCTGCAATCGACGCCGGCGCTTGCGCGGATCCGCCGGGCTGTCACCGGCCGCGTTCTCTCGGAGCTCACGGGCCGCGCCAAGAACGCGGAGGACTACCAGGCCTTCTGGGAGAATTTCGGCCCGATCCTCAAGGAGGGCATCTACGAGGACCACGAGCGCCGCACAGAGATCGCGCCGCTGCTGCGCTTCCGCTCCTCGTCCGTCGACGGCTGGACGAGCCTGCCCGACTACGTCGTACGCATGAAGGACGGTCAGGAGGCGATCTACTATCTCGTCGCAGACGACGCGGAGGCGCTGGGATCCTCGCCGCAGCTTGAGGGCTTCCGCGTCCGCGGCCTCGAGGTGCTGCTCCTGTCCGACCACGTCGACGCCTTCTGGCCCGAGGCGCTCGCGCGCTTCGCAGACAAGCCGCTGCGCTCGGTTACCCAGGGCGGGCTCGACCTCTCGAAGTTTCCCATCGCTGACGAGCCCTCCGAGCCGCCCGCCGGCATCGACGCACTCGTCACCGCCATCAAGGCGGCGCTCGGGCCCGACGTCGCGGACGTGCGCACGACGGACAGGCTCGTCGAGAGCGCGGTGGTTCTCTCGGCCGGCACGGGCCCGGATCTGCAGATGCAGCGCCTGCTGCGACGGGCCGGCCGCAATGGTGGTCAAGCCGTGTTGGAGATCAACCCGCGTCACCCCCTGATCCGCGCCCTGGCGGAAGGTCCGGCCGAAGCGGTGCCGGCGGCCGCAGGTACCCTTCTCGACCTTGCCCGCATACAGGATGGCGACATCCCCCGCGATCCGGTAGCCTTCGCCCGGACAATCACGGCGGCGCTCGCCGCTGAGCGAGGACCTTGATCCCCGCAGCCCGGCCCCACTCCCGAAGGGGTCGCCCTCTCGTGCAGGTGTGGCATCGCCAGGTTCCAGTGCTCAGAAACGCCGGAACGGCTTGCCACGCTGCTGATGCTTCGCTATAGCCCCGACATCGATCCGGTGCCCGGAGCCGAAGCTGCTCGAGCGATTAGCATGGCAGCAGATCGATGCGACGGCAACGCGTTAGCGCGTCGGCGTCGATGGAGAGGTGGCAGAGCGGTTGAATGCACCGCACTCGAAATGCGGCATGGGTGCAAGCCCATCGGGGGTTCGAATCCCCCCCTCTCCGCCAATTGACCTGAAAAGCCTGATTTTTCAGATAGACCGAAGGGAAACAGCAACTTCGCGGCCGCTTAGTAGTACACACGGGCGGTAAACACGTGGTTCTGGCGATGTTGCGTCCCTTGCCCCATCCAACGACCGGCGTCTTCTGGATTCCGCAGACGGGTCCCGAAGGACCTCCTGGCCCTCGTCGGCCGGCGCGAGGAGAAGGCCAGCCTCGGGACGAAGGACGTCGGCGAGGCCGAGCGCCGTCACGGCGCGCAGGTCGAGGCCCGCTGGGCCAACCTGCTGGCCGGCGTGCGGCGGCTCAACCTGCTTGAGATCAACGTCGTCGCAGGCGAGGTCTACGACGAGCTGATCGCCCGGTACTGGGCGGGCGGGTTCTCACCGTTCCAGAGCCTAACGACGGCCAGCATCATCGAGCGGTTCGCGGCGGATCGCACCCCGGTGTCTCCTTCGACGATGTGGTGGAACGCGGTCGAACGACCGGTATGGGCGCAAGAGTGAAGGTCGATGCCCCATCCTGCGGGCCGCCGTACATAGTCGGCGCTGTGCTCGCGATAGCCGCTCCGTAGGCTGCGGTATCGGTCATCCTTGCGTCATGCGCCAGCTGTCCAGGCGGCCAGCCCCGAGTGCCTCCTGAGCACAACGATAGCCGATCCCCGCGATCGTCTCGTAGGACGCCCAGGCTCGGAGATCGATCCCCGCGAGGCGCGGCTTGAGGACTGCGGCCGCCGAGGCAACGGCCATCATCGTCTGCGCATCACTGGACACGGTCGCCGCGCGCAGAAGGAGCGGAACGATCGCTGGCATGGCGTCCGGCATTCCGAGCCAACTCCGCACAACCCGTCCGCGCCAGGTCCGGGCCGGCATGGTCTGGAAAGCGAGATCGCTGCCGACGTCGATCGCGAGCACGGGACCGCGCTCCATCCGGGCGGCGATGTCCGCCGGCAGGTTGTTCATCATGCCGCCGTCTACGAGCACGCCGTCCTCGGTGCAAACCGGCGGCAGCAATCCGGGAATGGCGATGCTGGCACGTAGCGCCGTGGGTAGATCGCCGTTGTGATGGATCATTGCCGAGCCTGTGGTGAGGTTCGACGAGACGCAGAAGAAGGGCAGCCAAAGGTCCTCGAGCCGTGCGCCGCCGAAACGCTGGGCAAGCCCTGCATCGACCTTCGCGCCGCGGGTGAGCGCGTGATAGGGCAGCGTGTAATCGTTGAGCGGATTCTGCCCAACGAAGGACTCGATGGTCTGATGGTGGATGCGCTCCAGGCTCCAACCCATCGCGATGCTCGCCGCGATGATCGCGCCCATGCTGGTCCCGCCCACGAAATCGACGCCGCAGCCAGCCTCCTCCAACGCTCGCAGCACGCCGAGATGGGCGAGGCCGCGCGCTCCTCCGCCACCGAACGCGACGCCGCGCGCGCAGCCGCTCGCCAACCGTGCAAGCCTGCAGACGTCGGTCGGCTGCCCGCTGCGCACCTGGATGCGCAATGAGGCTGGAAGAGCCGCGACGGCCGGATGGAGCGGTCGCGGAAGCTCTGCGTCGGGCTGCTGATCGACCACGAGGTCCATGCGCACCCATTCCGAGCGTGTGCGGGCGACGCAGGCCTCGCAGTCGGGCCGGGGCGGTTTGCCAGGTGCGGCGAGCAGGAGGACGTGATCGGCCTGACGCAGGCAGAGCCGGCACCAAGGGCAGTCGATCTGTTGAGCGATGTAGATCGTACGGTCGTGCCCCGCCTCGAAGCTGTGGAACCACGATTCATCGACACCCTCCGGCCACTGTGCGAGGCAGCCCGTCCGGCCCGGCAAAATACCATCGAAGGCCAGGGCAAGCCGCGTTCCGAACTCGGTGACGGAAGGCCCTTCGGTGACCGCGAGTATCGCGAAGGTCCGCGGTGCCCGCTCGACCGGGCGTGCTTTCTGGACTGCGCGCAACCGATCGGCGAGCAGACGCGAGAAGTAGAGCAGCGTTCCCGGCTGCTCTGCGACGATATCCTCGAAGGCGTCCCGGGTCAGGCGCAGCAGCTGCGAGTCGCGCAGTGCTGTCGCCGTGGCCGAGCGTGGCGCATCCGAAAGCAGCGCCATCTCACCGACTGAGTCGGGTGGGACCAGACGCGCGACGCGCCGGACGACTCCGGTGCGTGCATCGCGGGTCGAGATGCCAACGCTGCCTGAGACAAGCGTGTAGAGCGCATCGCCCGCCTCGCCCTCCTCAAAGAGCGGCCAGCCCCCTGCGACGGCGATGCCGACCATCCGGTCGCGAACTGCGGCACGGGCGGCCGGGTCGAGGCCGGATAGGAAGGGGATCCGCGGCTCATTCATGCACCGTCGGCCTTGAGCTGACGCGCGGCGAGCGTATAGCCGCCAGCGGCTCCGTCAACGAAGTGGAAGTGGTCGGCCGCGACCGCCGACAGTGTGATGCAGGTGACGACCGCGGCGTTCTGGCGATGCACGCCGTAGCGCAGGACTCCGTCCGCACGCGCGGTCTGCAATCGGGCCTCGACCGCATCGGCGGTCGCCGCGTCGCAGGCCACGGTCATGCGCAGGCCGTCGTCGAACTTCCGGAAATCCGCGTTGGCGACGACTTCGCGGAGATAGCGGCCCGGAGAAAAGCGCCCGAGCGTCAGCCTGCTGCGGAAGATCGCGAATGAAACGCCTGCGCGGATCAGGACCTGCAACCGTCGCAAGACCCGAGATCCGAGGAGCGGACCACGCAGACGCGCCTCGATCTCCCAGCCTGATGGTGGCCAGTCCAGCGCTGGCCCTGCGGCCGGCAACGGGTGACCTAGGCGCGGCATCGCCTCGATCAGCCCAAGGATGTCGGCCAGCGCGGCGCGGACGGCCATCCGGTCGGCTCCGGTCAGCGGGACCGCGAGCACCGAGAGAACAAGGCCGGTCGCAGCCGGCACCGGCTCGAAGCGGCAGGACAGCCCCGTGAGGTCGGGCCGGGCGCCCGCCGGCGCCGCGGGAAGCCCGTAGGCACCCGCCTTCGTCCGCGCGTCCGCGAAGGCGAGGCCGCCACCCTCGAACATCGCGTAGGCCACCGACTCGGAGGCAGCGTAGCGCGCCACGCGCAGGTCGTGCCCGGCCGCCCGGACCGCGCGGACCGGGACGAGGGCCGCGCGCAGCGTAAGCCCGAGCTCGTCCCGGACGAAGGTGACGGTCGCCGCGAGCGCCGCCTCGACGGTGCTTCGGTCCGACGGCGGCAGGACGAGGCTCGCTCCGTCTCCCCCGAACACGAAGGCCAGGGCGCGGCCGTGCAGCGCGTTGCGGACGGCCGCGATCGCGGCGGCGCCCGCCATATTCACCTCGCGGTAGCGCCCGGCCGCGATCGCTCCGGTCGAGTCGATCACGTCGCAATGGCCGATCCACCAATCGTCCGGCACCGGCACGAAGACGGAGGGCTCTAAGACGTCCGCAAAGGACGTGAACGGCTTGAGGACCTCGTAGGCAAAGCCCGTTTCCGACGCGGAGCCGCTTCCGGTCGCGGAGGGCTCATCCGGCTGATGCAGCTGCGCGATCGCCATGTGGGACGCTCCGGCGGGAGCAGGGCCCGCCGACTCGGTCACGGGGGCGCCATCATATCCTTCGGCGCGACCTTTGGCATCTCCTTGATCTGATCGAGCGGCACCAGCGCCAGCACGGCTCCGCTCGGCGTCTTCACGAGGTTGAACATCGGCGCGCCACTCTTCCTGTCCTTGGCGACGGCGACCATCAGCTCCATCGGCTGAAAGGGTGTGACCGCGAAGTCGTGCCCCCAGGCGCTGACGAGGTTCGAGAGCGAGGCTTGCGCCGCACCGACGGCGGCGAGGATCAGTCCTGCGATAAAGACAGTCCGCATCGGTCCGGTTTCCTTCCGCTCGGCCCCGCATCCGCCTCGTACATCCGCCCTGCGGCCTGTTACAGTTGCCGACCAGCCCTGCGCCTGTATCCCGTGTGCGATGTCACAGGATGCCCGCTATGCGGATGCCGAGATTCTCGGGGCCGCGCAGCGAGGCACCGGGGCGGTAAGGCGGCGGATCGGCGAGCAGCTTCGGATCACGCAGCCGCCGGCAGAGCGCCACCAGCGCGATCTCGGCCTCGATGCGGGCGAGCGGTGCGCCGACGCAGTAGTGCAGGCCGCCGCCGAAGCCGAAATGCTGGATGTCGGCGCGGTCCGGATCGAACCGGTCCGGCTCGGAAAAGCGTTCGGGATCGCGGTTGCCGGCGGCGAAGAGCAGGATGACGGGCGCGCCCTTCGGGATCGTCGCGCCCGCCACCGCGATGTCGCCGAGCGTCTTGCGGCTCCGGAAATGCACCGGCGGCTCGTAGCGCAGCAGTTCCTCGATGACCCTCGGCGCTCGCTCGGGATCGGCCTTGAGCCGCGCAAGCTCGTCGGGGTGGCGCAGCAGGGTCAGCATGCCGTTGGTGATGAGGTTCACCGTGGTTTCGTGGCCGGCGACAAGGAGTAGAACCGCCGTGGCGATCAGGTCGACGTCGCCCATGGCCGGCCGGTCGCGGGTGCCGCGCCGGGCGAGTCCGCTCAGCATGTCGTCGGCAGGCTGCCGGCGCTTCTGCCGGATCAGCGCGCGCATGTAGTCCGCGATGGCGTCGAAGGTCTCCACCGTCGCCCGCCGCGCCTCCTCGTCCCGGCGGGCATCCGGCTCCAGGGCCGTGGCGAGGCGCGTCGCCCAGGCGTGGAATTGCGGCTCGTCCTGCTCCGGCACCCCCAGGAGATCGCAGATCACCGCGACCGGCAATGGATAGGACAGGTCGTCCACGAGGCAGACCGTGTCGCGGCCGCGGCAGGTCTCGATCAGTCCGTCGACCAGCGCGGCAACCCGCCCGTGCAGGTCGTTGACCCGCGCGATGGTGAATTCGCTCATCACGAAGCCGCGCAGCGTGTCGTGGTCCGGCGGGTCGCGGAAGATCAGCGGCCGGTGGGCGTTGGCGATGCGGTTCTTGATCGGGTTGAGGAGCCAGTCCTTGAGCGGGTTGCCCGTGGGCGGTCTGCGGGAGGGCGGCAGATCCTCGGAGCTCAGCCGCGGATCGAAGAGCAGGCTGCGGATCGCCGCGTGCGTGCTCACCACGTAGGCGCCGTCGCGCTGGCGCGCCACTGGCGTCCGGCGCAGCCGCGCGTAGATCGGATAGGGGTCTGCCCGATTCCTCGGATCGAGCACCTCGGCGAACAGAGTGTCCTCAGGCATGGGCAGCCTCCGGCATCCGCCCGCGATCGGTGGGGATCGGCCGAGGCGGCGGGAAGCCCGGCGCGCGCGTCTCGACGGCGGGCTGGTCGGTCGCGCCGCGGATGGGCGGGAAAGCTGCTCCGACCGCGATGCGCTCGGCATAGGCCGGCAGCCAGCGGGCCTCGTCGAAGGACAAAGCCGCGATGCTGCGGCCGTCGCGCCCGTAGACGGCGAGGAAGCGCCCGGCCGCGCGGCTGCCCTGCACGATCGCGACGCTGTCTGCGCCGTCGGCGAGACCGACCATCTTGATGTTGAGGCCGAACTGGCTCGACCAGAAGGCCGGCAGATGCGCGTAGGGCAGCGGATCGTCGGGGTTCAGCATATTGCGCGCCGCGTGGGCCGCCTGCTCCACGGCGTTGCCCCAGTGCTCGACCGCGACCAGGCGTCCGCCATAGAGCGGGTTCGGCCAGCGCGCGACGTCGCCCGCCGCGAAGATGTCCGGGTCGGGCTCGCCCGTGCGGGTGATCGCCCGGCAGGCGCCGTCGCAGGTAAGGCCGCCGATATCCGCCTTGAGCCCGCTCATCGCGAGCCAGTCGGTATCGCGGACGGCGCCGAGCGCCGCGATGACGAGACCGACCGCGATGGTGGCGCCGTCGGCAAGCCGGGCCCGGCACACCTGCCCGTCCTCGCCTTCGAGGGCGCGGACCTGCGTGCCGGGTCGCAGATCGACCCCGGCCGCGCGCATGCGGGCCGCCAGCGTGCCGCCGACAAAGGTGCCGAGCGCGCGGGCGAGTGGGGTCGCATTAGGATCGACGAGCGTCACCGGCAGACCGAGAGCGCGGCAGCAGGAGGCGGCCTCGCAGCCGATCAGGCCGCCGCCGACGATGAGGACGCGACCGGAGGCCCGGGCGAGCGCCGCGCGCAGGGCCGCGGCCTCGTCGCGGCCGCGGATGGTGAAGACGCCGCCAAGCCCCGCGCCCTCGCCCGGCCATTTCCGTGCCCGGGCGCCGGTGGCGACGAGGAGCTTGTCGTAGGCCACGCTGCTGCCGTCGGCGAGCCGGACGGTCTTCGCCCGCCGGTCGAGCCCCGTCGCGGCGCTGCCGAGGCGCCAGCACGCCCGCAGCGGCACGCGTTGCGGGAGTGCCGTCGCATCGGCGGCGAGTTCGCCCGCGAGCACGTGCTTGGAGAGCGGCGGCCGGTCGTAGGGACGATGGGGTTCGTCGCCGACGAGGGTGAGCGGCCCCTCGTAACCGCCCAGGCGCAGGGCCTCGGCGCCGCGCAGCCCTGCCAGCGAGGCGCCGACCACGACGATGCCGGCCTGCCCGCTCACGGCGCGTCCTCCTCGGCGAGCCCGGCGGGCTCGACGCTGATCGCGCGCACCGGGCAGGCCTGCTCCGCCCGCTCGATCCGCGCCCGCGCCGTCTCGGGGGGCGCGGGATCGTAGAACAGGATCTCGTGGCCTCGCAGCTCGAAATGAGCCGGCGCGGCGTAGCAGCACTGCGCGTAGCCCTGGCAGCGGTTCAGATCGACGACGACGCGCATGGGCTGGCTCTCCGATCGCTCTGCATCGAGCAAGGCCGCATTCCCGGCGCGCGGGCCGAGCCGTACGCCACTGGGCCGGCAGCGGGGCGCTGCGGCCGTCCAGTCCCGGGGCCGGAGCCGGCCTTTGTCCGACGTAGCGTGGTCGCCATCGCGCGGTCTCCGGAAGGGTTAGGTGCCCGCTATACTGAGGATTCGCCCTGCGGACGGGAACGCTTACACGGCAATCAGGGCCGGTCAGGCCGCGAGCGCATTCACTTGGGTCAAAATCGTCTGCGCAGCATTCCGTGCAGCGAAGGCGTCGGCCATGGCCTCGGCGCGCTGCGCAAACCCCGGATCGGAGAGGGCCCGATCAATCCCCTCCCGCAGGGCTGCGACCGAGGGCGCGTTGGTGGCGAGATTGATCCCGACGCCCGACCAGCCGATGCGCGCCGCGACCTCGGCCTTGTCCTCGGTCAACCCGGCCACGACGATCGGCACGCCGGCCGCGAGCGCTTGGCTGACGCTGCCGTAGCCGCCGTTGGTGACGAGGAGGTCGATCTCGGGAAGGATCGTCTCGAAAGGCAGGAAGGTCCCGACGCGTGCATTGGCCGGCAGCGGCGCCTTTAGCGACGAGAGCGGCCGACCACCTGTCGTGGCGACGAGGAGGAGGTCGTCCCGGTCGGCGAGCGCGGCAAGCGTCGGTTCGACCAGCTCTCCGAAATCGGCGTTGGCGAGGGTGCCCTGCGTGACGAGGACGACGCGCTTGGTGCGGTCGCGGGTCAGCCACCACTCGGGGAGCTGTACGGCCGTCTGTCCGCTCGGCAGCAGGCCGACAAAGCGCAGAGTCTTGGGCAGGCTGCCGAAATCGTACTCGAAATCCGGTACGCCGGGCTGCAGGAAGATTTCGGGCAGCACAACGATCGACTGCGTCAGCGAAGCCGGCAGCGGCGGCAGGCCGAGTTCGGCGAGCCGCCGGTCCGCATGTGCCCGCACCGGGTTCACGAACGCCGCGTCCATTCGGGCCTTGAGCAGGGCGTAGCGGGCGCGCTCGGCCGCATCGTGGGCCGGCGGCAGGCCCAAGCCGATGGGCGCCCCGTCCGGCCGGTCGAGGAACAGGAAGCTCACGTTCACGACGGCGATCGGCGGGCGCGGTCGCCTATCGAGCAGCAGCGGGAGAACGCCGAGGAACAGGCTGCCCGCTACGATGACGTCCGGCGCCTCTTGCGCGATCAGCGCGCGCAGCCGCGCGGCCTGTGCCGGCATCGGCGCGATGAAGCGCCGCTCGAACTCGTGCGTCCAACGCTCAGGGCCCGGCGGCAGGTCGGGCTCCAGATAGCTCGCCGAGCCAAAGTCGTCGCAAGGGGCGAAACGCAAGCCAGCACGCTCGACCTTTTCCGCGAAGAGCGGGTCGGTCGTGACGACAACGTCGTCGCCGCGCGACGCGAGCAGGCGGCCGATGGCCATGAGCGGATTGACGTGCCCCGTCAGAGGTGTGGCTGCGATGAGTATCTTCACGGCGGCCTCCTTCGATACGCCGGTCTCTTGCCTCCTTCATTCGCGGCGGTGGCCGCACCGTTTCCGGATCGTGACGCCCGGAGTGCGCATGCGCACGCTTCGGCTCCCTCAAGCCGACGGCGCAGTTGGTAGCCTATCTGAGCGGTTGTTGAGCGGGCCCGACATTGCGGATCGAAGTCAGGTAGGTTCGCGATTCGAGAGGCTTCGCCGTCCGCTGGTGACCCGCGCCCAGGAAATGGCCGATCACATCTCTCGCGGCGTCCGCCTGCTGCCCGCGACGCGAGGCTGTCCCACTTCCGGCCCTCAAACTCAGAGCGTGTCTAGCGACGATGAAGTCCGCTTCCGCATGTCGAGCGGATATTCCAATCGCCCTTCTTGATGGTCCGGAAGAGGTCGAAAGCGGTGAGGTCGGCATACAAAGGAAGCGGTCGTTTTCTGACCACGCGCGGTCAAGCATGTCCTGCACATCGGCCGCAAGCATCATGAGATCCTCACAGGCGATTTCCTCGCTCCAGTCACTTGCGATCTCGGCCCTACCGCTGGCCTACCAGTGTATCCTGCAGTTGCTCAGAGAGGACTTCGTAACCTTGTACACGCGGCAGCCGTAGATCTGGCCCGCGCAGCTGCCACGGTTGCTGCGATGATGCTTCTCAGGCCGAGGGAGTTTCTATGTGCGCGGGTCCTATCGGTCGCGCAGAGGGCCAGCAATCGTCGCAGCTTGGATCTCCCGCATCCGAGAACGGTCCCTGATCCGCGAGATGGAAGACCTGCACGATCGGCAGGCGGAGGGCCACGGCCCCGTCGATCAGCGGCTGCTGGCGCTCGACATAGGCGGCGAGCCCGTCGGTGCGGAAGAAGAGCCGGTGGCGGAAGGATTCCTGGACGTCTATGACGATGAGGGCGGTCTCGGCGGTCTCGGCGGTCTCGGACATGGCGGGCTCTCCTGAGCGGTGGAAGCCGGACGAGCCTACCGTGCGGGCGCGGGACCATAAGGCCGATCCCGGCCGAAAAGAGGACACCGCGCGCCAGCGGCGTCCGGCACCTTATGCGGCGCCTTCGGCAGCCCGGCGCCACCGGCTCGGCGTCGTACCCGTCCAATCCAGGAAGGCGCGACTGAAATGGGCTGCGTCCGCGTAGCCGAGTTCGACCGCGACCCGGCCGATCGCCAGCGGCCCGCCTGACAGGAGCGCCTTCGCCCGGCGCTACAGCACGCCGCGCTGAAGATCGACATAGCGCGTGCCGGCCCCCTCCAGGCGGCGCTGCAGCGTCCTGCGCGAGAGGCCGAGGCGGCCGGCGATCCCGTCGATGGTGGGGCGGGCCTCGTCCAGCCCGAGCTCGATCAGGTAGACGACGCAGGCGGCGAAGTCGTCGCGGATCGGCTCGTCCTCGCCCGCACGCACCGTGGTCGGATCGAAGCGCTTCGAGTTCGCGGCGTCGAGTCGGTGGGCCGGAAAGACGAGATCGGCCCGGGCTCCCAGGACGATCTCGCAGCCGAGCACGGCCTCGGCGATCGGCCCCATGGTGCAGGCTCGGGTCCTAAAGGACTGCCCGTCCGGCGATCCTCCGTGCCTGCCTCGGCGCGGCGTCGAGCCCCGCGGAGATCATGGCTCGTCATGAAAAGTCTGGGGTGTCAGAACACCGGCTCCGATTGCCAGCCAGACCAGATGGGCGTCGTTGCGGGCTCCAAGCTTCGCCTTGATCCCGTAATGGTAGTTCTGGACCGTCTTAGGGCTGAGGTGGAGGGCGGCCGCGATGGTCTCGGTCGCCATGCCGGAGGCCACGAGGCGCAGGATCTCGATCTCGCGCGGGGCGAGGTCGTCGAGCGGGGAGTGCCGGCCGGCGAGCCGGTCGGCCGCGATCTCCTGCGCGATGTCGATGCTGACCGCCTGTCGGCCGCGCGCGACGGCCGTCAGCGCCGCGATCAGCTCCGTGGGCGGACTGCTCTTGGTGACGTAGCCCGCGGCTCCCGCCTCGAAGGCCTTGAGAGCGAAGGCCGCGCCCTGATGCATGGTGAAGACGAGGATGCGCGCCTGCCCGTCGCGGAGACGGATGTTGCGGATCGCCTCAAGCCCGCTCGGCCCCCGAAGGGTGAGATCGAGAACGACGACGCTCGGGTTCGTCGTCCGGTAGAGCCGGTAGGCCTCCGCCGCCGTCTCGGCCTCGGCGACCACCCTGAAGCCGTCCTGCCGCTCGAGAAGGCGGCGGTAGCCCTCGCGCACGACCGGATGATCGTCGACGAGCAGGATGGTGATCTCACTCATGCCGCAGCGCGTTCGGCGGGCCGGGTCGCGTCCGACCGATCCGCGGCCCCGACCGCCGCGATCGGCACCGCGCACCGGGCGACAGGTCCCTGAGATGATTCAGGAGGACATGGGTCAGGGGGACATGGGTCAGGGGGACACGGGATCACGGCCTCGATGCGAAGGCCCTGCTCCGCACGACCGATCGTCAGACGGCCGCCGAGCGCCGCAACGCGCTCGCGCATGCCCAAGACCCCGTGGCCGCCCGTCCCGGCGATCGCCGCGGGATCGCCGCCGCCGTCGTCGCTGACCACGACGGAGATCCAATCCCGGCGGCGCACGAGATCGACTCTCACGCATGTCGGCCGGCCGTGCCGCACCGCGTTCGTGAGGCATTCCTGGACGATGCGGTAGAGGCTGAGGGCGACCGGCCCGGGCACTGTGGCGAGATCGCCCGCGACGCCCAGCGCGAAGGTCGGCGCTTCGCGCCGCCGCCAGGACGCGACGAGCCGGTGGAGGCTCGGGCCGAGGCCGAATTCCTCCAGGTCCGGCGGGCGGAGGCGGGCCAGCGCCTCACGCAACGTCGTCATCATCTGTCGGATGGTCCGCGAGATGACCTGTGCATCGGCGCGCAGGTCCGGCCGGTCCGCGGACCCGGCCTCGATCGCACCGGCGAGCGCGCCGGTCGCGGTCAGGCACTGCCCGAACTCGTCGTGCAGCTCGCGGGCGAGCGCGCGGCGCTCGTCTTCCTGCACTTGGAACAAGCGCTGCGTCAGGACCGTGCGCTCGACGGTGCTGCGCTCCAGGCGCTCTCCAAGCGCATCGACGGCGCGCGCGATCCGGTCGAACTCGCCGGAGCGGAAGCGCGGCAGGCGTGCCGCGCGGTCGCCGTCGCCCAGACGACGCAGGCCCCGTGTGATCAGGGCCGCCGGACGGAGCGAGACCCCGAGAACCAAGGTGGCGAGCAGCGCGATGCAGGCCGCCATCGCGAGTGCGGTCCCGATCAGGACCCGCACCTGACGCCAGATCTGACGGACCATCGCACCGGGATCGGGCGTGGTGACGACGGTGCCCGCCTCCCGCCTGTTGAGCGTGATCGCCCGGCGCACCGGCTCGCTCGGGCCGAGGAGGCGGCGATGCAGTGTCTCGAACCAGGCGGGGGCGGGGCCGCCCACCGTCTCCAGCCCGCTGCACTGCGTCTGCGTCGCCTCGCCCTCCCAGGTCAGGGCCACGCAATTGCCGGGGCTGATGAAGCGGAGGGTGTGCGAGCTGCGCCAGTCGGGGAACGCGTACTTGGCGTAGCGCCCGGCGCTGCCGCGCCACGTCAGCTCGCGCCATGCGAGCTCCCGCGCCTCTCGCGCGACCCGGTCGGCGGAGGCGACCGCCTCCTCGTGGATGCCGCGGTGGACCTCGATCACCATCCAGGCGGTCGCACCGGTCACGCACAGCGCCACGACGGCGAGGATGCGCAGGATCAGTCCGACCAGTAGCCTCATCCGCGCTCCTCCCGTAGCCGAGGAGGCCCCGGCCCGGCAGCCTTGGCAAGCGTCGGGGGTGCATCTCGGGCAAATTGCCCAGATGACCGCAGGGAATCTGCCCTACACCGGCTCTTATGATCTCCATAGCTTCCGATTGCGCCGGCACCCAATCCGAACCTGCACGAAGATCAGGTCGGCAAGCGGAGGACATCCATGCGACAGGCTCATCTTCTCGGTCTGATGCTCGCTCTCGGCACATCCGGGGCATACGCCAACGATGACGTCCTGAAGCGGACCCAGGATCCGACACAGCAGGTTCTGCAGACGGTCGACTACGCCAACACGCGGTATTCGAAGCTCGACCAGATCAACGCCTCGAACGTGAAGAACCTCCAGGTCGCCTGGACCTTCTCGACCGGCGTGCTGCGCGGCCACGAGGGCGCCCCCCTCGTCGTCGGCAACATGATGTACGTCCACACGCCCTTCCCGAACATCGTCTACGCGCTCGACCTCGACAACGAGGCGAAGATCGTCTGGAAGTACGAGCCCAAGCAGGATCCGTCTGTGATCCCGGTGATGTGCTGCGACACCGTCTATCGTGGCCTCGCCCACGCCGATGGTGCGATCATCCTGCACCAGGCCGACACCACCCTCGTGTCGCTCGACGCCAAGACCGGCAAGGTCAACTGGTCGGTGAAGAATGGCGACCCGAAGATCGGCGAGACCAACACCGCAACCGTGCTGCCGGTCAAGGACAAGATCATCGTCGGCATCTCGGGAGCCGAGTACGGCATCCGCGGGCACATGACCGCCTATGATGCCAGGACAGGAAAGCGGGTCTGGCGAGCCTACAGCGTCGGGCCGGACGACGAGATGCTCGTCGACCCGGAGAAGACCATCGCGCTCGGCAAGCCGATCGGCAAGGACTCCTCGCTGAAGACCTGGGAAGGCGATCAGTGGAAGACCGGCGGCGGGGCGACCTGGGGCTGGTACTCCTACGACCCGAAGCTCGACCTCTTCTACTACGGCACCGCCAATCCCTCGACTTGGAACCCGAAGCAGCGTCCGGGCGACAACAAGTGGACGATGGCGATCTTCGCCCGCAATCCCGATAAGGGGCAAGCGAAGTGGATCTACCAAATGACCCCGCACGACGAGTGGGATTACGACGGCATCAACGAGATGATCCTCACGGATCAGAAGGTTGACGGCAAGGATCGTCCGCTGCTCACCCACTTCGACCGCAACGGCTTCGCCTATACGCTCGACCGGGCGACCGGCGAAGTCCTCGTCGCCGAGAAATTCGATCCGGCGGTGAACTTTGCCACGAAGGTGGATCTCGACAAGTCGTCCCCGACCTACGGCCGTCCTCTGGTGCAGGCCAAGTACTCGACCGAGCAGAACGGCGAGGATGTCAACACCAAGGGCATCTGCCCGGCGGCTCTCGGTACCAAGGACCAGCAGCCGGCGGCCTACTCGCCCAAGACCAACCTGTTCTACGTGCCGACCAATTACGTCTGCATGGACTACGAGCCGTTCCGGGTGAGCTACACCCCGGGCCAGCCCTATGTCGGCGCGACCCTGTCGATGTACCCCGCCCCCGGCTCGCACGGCGGCATGGGTAACTTCATCGCCTGGGATAACATCCAGGGTAAGATCAAGTGGTCACTGCCCGAGCAGTTCTCGGTGTGGTCGGGCGCTCTTGCCACCGCCGGCGACGTGGTCTTCTACGGCACCCTCGAGGGCTACCTGAAGGCTGTCGACTCGAAGACGGGTAAGGAGCTCTACAAGTTCAAGACCCCGTCGGGCATCATCGGCAACGTGATGACCTACCAGCACAAGGGCAAGCAGTACGTGGGCGTCCTCTCGGGCGTCGGCGGCTGGGCCGGCATCGGCCTCGCGGCCGGCCTGACCGACCCGAATGCCGGTCTCGGCGCGGTCGGTGGCTATGCCGGCCTGTCCCAGTACACCAACCTCGGCGGTCAGCTGACCGTGTTCACGTTACCCAACTGAACACGCCTCCGTGGTCCGGCAGCCGCCCTTGCGGCTTTGCCGGCATGACCCGCCTTTGTGACAGAGGGTTTGTTTGCGACACGGACTGATCCGAACCTCTGCGCGACACCCACTCCTCCACCCTCTGGTCGCGCAGAGATGGACAAGGCGGGCCTCCGGGCCCGCCATTTCTTAATGCCGTCTGGGCCGCGCAACCCTGTGCCTCACATTGGAACAGCCAGCCACGGTTGGCCGTTTTTGATTTGGGAGAAGGCGGACCCAGACCGAGAGGCGCCGGGTGCCGCTTAGTACTTGAGACCGCCTTGAGCGGACGGGGCTGTATACTTGAGGCGCGCGGGACAGACATGAGAGCTTTCTGCGATCTGGCTCCGGAAGGTGTTCTTCGGGATGCGGACGAAGTTAGCCAACTGCGGTCTCGGGCGCGGCACTCTCGTTGATTTCTCCAACTGTGATCAGGCGTCAACAATAAAGGGCATCTCACACGAGGGGATGCACTCATCGCTCCTGTGCCGATGCCTCTTTTTTGGCGTTCCGGTCAGATCGACAGTGCCCCCTCGGCTTTCACCTCCTCCATCACCAGATCGGTGCGGGTCTCCAAGACCCCGGGCAAGGTCAGGGGATTGTCGCCGAGGAAGCGCCGTTAAGCCGGCATGCCTACGACGCGGGACTCGACCCGATAGTCGTAACCACCGGCCGCCATGTGGCATTCGAGGATGTCGGGCACCTTGCGCACAGCGTCGGCGAACGGGTCGAAGACGTCCGGCGTCGCCTTGTCGAGCGCGATCTCGATAAAGATCAGAAGGCCCCGTTCGAGCTTGTGCGGATCGACCTTGGCGCCGAACCCGGTAACGTAACCGTCGCGTGCCAAACGCTTGAAGCGCTTGCCTGTGGCGGTCGCCGACAAGCCGCATCGCTCAGCCAACTCGATGGTGGCGACGTGTTCCTCCGCTTGGAGGATGCGCAGGCTATTACGGTCGACACGGTCGAGCATAAGGCTCGTTCGGTTCAACCATCATGGATAGAGAGTTTCACGGCCGTATTGCCCTCTAACCGGCTTCAAGATCGCCCAGAAGGCTCATACCCTTGCATCAGGCGTCAGGCACGCTTTGCAGCAGGAGGGGTTGATGTCAGATGCCGCAACCCGAGCGGACGAAGCCGGCGTAACGTTCGGACGTTTTCTGGCGGACGTACGGCCGCAGGACCGGCTTCGAGCCGCCATCACTGCAGCCTATCGCCGGCCCGAGAGCGAATGCGTACGCGCGCTGCTACCCGAAGCCAGCGTCGCGTCCGAACAGGTCGCTGGCGTCGCCGCGACGGCGGAGCGGTTGGTCCGAGCGCTGCGCGTACGAACCCGCTCGGGGGGCGTCGAGGGGCTGATCCACGAATACTCGCTCTCGAGCCAGGAGGGCGTGGCGCTGATGTGCCTTGCCGAGGCACTGCTGCGCATCCCCGACGCCGCCACCCGCGACGCTCTGATCCGGGACAAGATCGCAGACGGCGATTGGAAGAGCCACGTGGGGCAGTCGCCGTCGATGTTCGTGAACGCCGCCACCTGGGGGCTCGTCGTCACTGGCAAGCTCACCACCACGACGAGCGAGACGAGTCTCTCGTCCTCCCTGACCCGGCTGATCGCCAAGGGCGGCGAGCCTCTGATCCGCAAGGGGACCGACCTCGGCATGCGCATGCTGGGCGAGCAGTTCGTCACGGGCCAGACCATCGCCGAGGCCCTGGCGAATTCCCGAAAGATGGAACGCCTTGGCTTCCGGTACTCCTATGACATGCTGGGCGAAGCGGCGACCACGGCCGAGGACGCCGCGCGCTACCTCAGGGATTACGAGGACGCGATCCACGCCATCGGCCGTCACGGGGCGGGCCGCGGGATCTACGAAGGCCCTGGCATCTCGATCAAGCTGTCGGCATTGCACCCGCGCTACGCCCGGTCCCAGCGTGGGCGGGTTATGGCGGAGCTCCTGCCCCGGGTGAAGGGCCTCGCCGCGCTCGCCAAGGGCTATGACATCGGTTTGAACATCGATGCCGAGGAGGCGGACCGGCTGGAACTCTCCCTCGATTTGCTGGAAGCTCTGGCTTGCGACTCGGATCTCGCGGGCTGGAACGGCATCGGCCTCGTCATCCAGGCTTACGGCAAGCGCTGCCCGTTCGTGATCGACTGGGTGGTAGATCTCGCACGAAGGGCCGAGCGGCGGATCATGGTCCGCCTCGTCAAGGGCGCCTACTGGGACAGCGAGATCAAGCGCGCCCAAGTCGACGGCTTGGAGGACTACTCAGTCTTCACGCGAAAGGTGCACACAGACGTGTCGTACCTCGCCTGCACGCGCAAGCTGCTCGCCGCGCCGGACGCTGTGTTCCCGCAATTCGCGACCCACAACGCGCAAACGCTCGCCACGATCGTCGCCATGGCCGGTCCAAATTTCTATCGGGGCCAGTACGAGTTCCAATGCCTGCACGGCATGGGCGAGCCGCTCTACGAGGAGGTCGTCGGGCCGGGCAAGCTCGATCGCCCCTGCCGGATTTACGCCCCCGTCGGTACGCACCAGACGCTGCTCGCCTACCTCGTGCGGAGGCTGCTGGAGAACGGCGCCAACTCCTCCTTCGTCAACCGGATCGCCGACGAGACGGTCTCGGTCGAGGATCTCGTCGCCGATCCCGTGGCGGTGGTTCAGACGACAAACCCCAAGGGCGCCCCCCATCCCCGTATCGCCCTGCCACGGGACATCTTGGGGCCTGAGCGGGCGAACTCGGCAGGCCTCGACCTCACGAACGAGGACAGCTTGGCGGTGCTGGCCGACGGTTTGCGCGCGAGCCTAGCCCGGCACTGGGCGGCTTTTCCATCCTCGACCGTCAAGGACGGCGGCACGACGACTGTTGTCAATCCTGCGGACCACCGCGACGTGGTCGGCCAGTGGCGGCAGGCGAGCGAGGCGGAGGTTGCGGCCGCACTCGACGCCGTAGCTAGAGCCGCCCCGTCTTGGGCGGCCACGGCCGCAGCGGATCGGGCAGCGACGCTGCGCGGGGCATCCGACGCGATGGAAGCGCGGATGCCTGAACTGATCGGCCTGATCGTGCGGGAGGCGGGCAAGTCCTTCTCGAACGCCGTGGCCGAGGTGCGCGAGGCGGTCGATTTCCTACGCTACTACGCCGCCGAGGCCGAGCGGACGCTCGGCGCCGACAGCTACCCCGCGCTCGGGCCCGTAGTCTGCATCTCACCGTGGAATTTCCCACTCGCCATCTTCACCGGGCAGGTCGCGGCGGCGCTCGTGGCCGGCAACGCAGTGCTGGCCAAGCCCGCCGAGGAAACGCCCCTCGTCGCCGCCGAGGCCGTTCGCCTCCTCCACGAGGCTGGCGTACCCGTCGATGCGCTTCGGCTCGTGCCGGGTACCGGCACAGTCGGTGCTGCCCTGATCGCCGATCCGCGGGTCATGGGCGTGATGTTCACGGGATCGACATCGGTGGCGCGCCTTATCCAGGGGCAGCTTGCCGACCGGCTCACGCCCACGGGGCAGCCGATCCCCCTCATCGCCGAAACTGGCGGTCAGAACGCCCTGATCGTCGACTCCTCGGCGCTCGCGGAGCAAGTGGTGGCCGACGTCGTCGCCTCCGCCTTCGACAGCGCCGGCCAGCGCTGCTCGGCGCTGCGCATCCTCTGCCTCCAAGAGGACGTGGCCGACCGAACGTTCGCGATGCTGCGTGGCGCGATGGACGAACTCTCGGTCGGCAATCCCGACGCGCTCTCGACCGATGTCGGCCCGGTCATCACCGCGAAGGCCCGCGACGGCATCGAGGCATACGTCGCGCAGATGGCCGTACGCGGGCATCGGGTGATACGCCTACCGTTGGGTGCGCAGACGACGAACGGCACCTTCGTCGCCCCGACGCTGATCGAGATCTCGCGCATCGCCGACGTCGAGCGCGAGGTCTTCGGACCCGTACTGCACGTGCTGCGCTACGACCGTGGAGATCTCGACCGCCTCGTCGCGGACATCAACGCGACCGGGTACGGCCTGACTTTCGGCCTCCACACCCGCATCGACGAGACCATCGCCCGCGTCGTTGATCGCATCGAGGCGGGGAACGTCTACGTGAATCGCAACATCATCGGAGCCGTGGTCGGGGTCCAGCCGTTCGGTGGATTGGGGCTCTCCGGTACCGGGCCCAAGGCTGGTGGCCCTCTCTATCTCAGCCGATTGATGGGCATCCCGCCCCGGACTGCCCTGCGGGGCCTCGAGGCGGCGCCGACGGGGCACACCGTGGCCCGCGTGTACGCGGACTGGCTGCGGGGACGGGGATCGATCGACGCCGCGGAGCGCATCCTCGGTTACGTGGCGGGCTCCGCTCTCGGCGTGCGGATGGAGCTGGCCGGGCCAGTGGCCGAGCGCAATGTCTATCTCCTTCGCCCGCGCGGGCGGATTGCCGCGCTTGCGACCACGGCGGAGGGCCTTCACCTCCAGGTCGGTGCGATTCTCGCGACAGGGAACGTCGCCGTAATCGAAACGGCCGGGGCGGGAGCTGCCGCGCTGCGGGACTTGCCGAGGGAGGTGGCTCCCCACGTCGTGATGGCACCTGACTGGCGGGCCTCGGACGCTTTAGACGGCCTGCTCTACGAGGGCGACGCTGAAGGTCTGCGCATCGTCAACCGCGAAGTGGCCTCGCGCGAGGGTGTCATCGTGCCGGTACAGGCGGCGACGGTTGCGGCGTTGAGGGCCGGGGAGGACTACGACCTCAACCGCCTGCTGGAGGAGTGCACAATTTCGACGAACACCGCGGCGGTGGGCGGCAACGCCAGCCTCATGTCGATAGGCTGATCTGCTTCAGCCTATAAACCGTGCTCGCCGAAGTGCGCCAACGGCATTCGATCGGCTGGCGCGATTCGTCGAACGGCTGCTTCTTACGCTCATGTATCCCGAAGAGAACATTGGCGGTTCCAACTGGCCCTACCGTTCCGGTCAGCATGATATATTTACACGCTAAACAACACATCTTCGGACGTTTGATTGGAATACAAGCTATGAATATTCGAAACGAGATTTTAAAAAAGATCTGTAGGAATCCGACTTTGGCGAATTCGTGAAGCGGACATCATGAAAGACTGAGAGGGGTCACGAGCGCCCCCTCACAGCGCCGCCGGAGGAGACCGGCGCCTAAGCGCCGGGCTTCACGCCGAGCCGCACAGAGATCCTCTTGAACAGGGCCTTGTCGGTGAGATTGTCGCTGATCCCGCCGTTGGGGAGTGTACCATCCCGACCGGCCTCTGCTCTAGGATCGCGTCGTTGTATCGGAATGGCGCCGCCTTGCTGTGTCGCTGCGAGTCAGGTCGGAACACCATCTGCGGAATCTGGCGGTTCTGAGCACATTCCATGGCCATCAGTTCGGTCCCCTTCCCTCTTTCCCGTGCGCCCGAACGGGCGTTAGCGCTCATGCGCCGGACGCCTTCGCATCGACACGTCGATGCGAAGGCGAGAGGGTATAAGACGTGGGCATCGGTCGATACGACGAGCGTCGCATTGTCTCCGACCAGGACGGTCGTCTGAGGGCCGCCTCACGCGGCCGGTCGCGGCGGCCTCGCCCGCTGCAGCATGCCGAACAGGTCGCGGGGATCATCCGGGTCGGCGAGGAGGTCGAGGTCCTCGTAATAGGGGTACTCGGCGAGCAGGTCGCGCACGGTGCGCAGGGCCGAGAAATCCTCGATCGCGAAGCCGACCGAGTCGAACACCGTGATCTGCCGCGGATCCGTGCGCCCGAGCGCGTCGCCGGCCAGGACCCGCCAAAGTTCGGTGACCGGATGGTCCGGGGCGAGTTGCTGGATCTCGCCCTCGATGCGGGTCTGCGGCTCGTACTCGACAAACAGGTCGGCGCGGCGCAGCACCTCCGGCGCCAACTCGGTCTTGCCTGGGCAATCACCCCCGACGGCGTTGACGTGCACCCCCTCCCCGACCAGGTTGTCGCCGAGGATGACGGCGTTGCGCTTGTCAGCCGTCACGGTGGTGACGATGTCGGCGCCACGCAGAGCCTCCGCGGTGTTGGTGCAGGCTGTGAGGTCGAAGCCGAGGCCGGCGAGGTTGCGCAGGCACTTCCTAGTCGCCGCCGGGTCGATGTCGTAGAGGCGCAGGGCGTCGACCCCGAGGAGCGCGCGGAAGGCTAGCGCCTGGAACTCGGCCTGGGCGCCGTTGCCGATCACTGCCATCGTGCGCGAATTCGGGCGCGCAAGATGGCGCGCGGCAAGCGCCGAAGTGGCGGCGGTGCGCAGGGCCGTGAGCAGGGTCATCTCGGTGATGAGCACCGGGTAGCCGTTGCCGACATCGGCCAGCACCCCGAAGGCGGTCACGGTCTGGCGCCCGCCGACGGTGTTGCTCGGGTGGCCGTTGACGTACTTGAAGCCGTAGGTCGTCCCGTCGCTCGTCGGCATCAGCTCGATGACGCCGTCCGGGCTGTGGGCGGCGATGCGGGGCGTTTTGTGGAAGGCGTGCCACTGCGCGAAATCCTCGGCGATCGCCGCGGCGAGGCGGGTGAGCAGCGCCTCGATCCCGACCGCGTGGACGAGGCGCATCATGTTCTCGACGCTGACAAACGGGACGATGTTGAAGGCGGGCATCTAGAAGCTCCGGGTTGGACGGTCGAGGATGTGCCGGCCGACCATGCTGATGCGGGCGGGACCGAGCGCAGCGGCGAGGGGCGGGAAGTAGCCCTCGAAACCCAGCCGCCCGGTGAGGTAGGCGAGCGGCTCGCCGTGCAGGTTGCCGCTCGTCGTGGTGTAAGGGTGTGGAAGTCGGCATGCGCGTCCAGCCAGAGTAGGAACAGCGGCCGTCCCTCGGCCAGCGAGCGCAGCGCCATTCCCGCCGCTGTGCCGGCCGAGAGACTGTGGTCGCCGCCGAGGAAGATCGGTCGCGCCTCGGCGCTGTGGCGGAATGCGGCCTCGGCGAGCGCGCGCGTCCAGCCGGCCGTCTCGGCGAGATGGTGCACCGCCGGGTTCGGATGCGGGTCTGGCGTCGAAGGGGCTCGGCACAACCATGCCGGCATCCTCGACCGCGACCCCAAGGTCGCGGACCGCGTCGCCAAGGCCCGCGGCCCGGTAGGCGCTTGGCCCCATGTCGCAGCCGGGCCGGTCGATGCCGGCCTGCACCGGCGCTCCGACCAGGATGCACGCGTCTGGGTTCCTCGATGCCACTGACTCGCTCCCGCCCGAACTGCCCGATATCCTTGACAGTATCGAGCCGGCCCGTCGTTCTCAACACCGTCGAACGACAAATATTTTTGCCTAAATGTGCAATCTTTCAGGTCTCATCGTGCAGGATGTTGGAAACATGATCGGCCATGGATGCGCTCGAGCTGACCCTGATCACCCTCCTGCGGCACGATTGCAGGCGCCCGGTCTAGGGGCTGGCAGTGCTCCTGAAGGTTCGCGCGCCACCGGGCGGGGGCGGCTCGACCCGTTCGAAAGGGGGCGATCCACGCCGCCGAGCAGGCGCGCGAGGACGTAAGGGGCGCTCGCGAGGCGTGGTTCGAGAACCAAGACGCCCTCGATCCCGACAAACTGGTCTTCCTCGACGAGACGGCAGCGGCCACCAACATGGCGCGCCGCTATGGTCGGGCCCCGCGGGGCGAGCGCTGCCGCCTCGCCGTCCCGCACGGGCACTTCGAGACAACCACCGTCACTGCTGCCATGCGCAGGGATGGCCTATGTGCCCCCACCCTGTTCAACGGAGCCACCAACGGCGCACGCTTCCGGGCCTACATCACCGACACGCTCGTCCCCGCGCTCAGGCCCGGCGACACCGTCATCCTCGACAACCTGCAGGCCCACAAGGTGCCGGTTGTGCGCGAGGCTATCGAGGCCGCCGGGGCGAGGCTGCTCGACCTCCCGCCATACAGTACGGACTGAAATCTTATTAAAGGAATAGCCCCAGCGGCCTGTCGATCGGGGACCCTTCAACAGATCTTCGCCAAGCTGAAGGGGCTCCTGCGAACCACGGCGGCCCACACTGTCCCCGACCTGTGGAACACCATCCGCCAGGCCGTCGCTCGCTTTACGGCAGACGAGTGCCGCAACTGCATCGCTGCCACCTGTTACGATGCCGCCTTGGCCGTCGCTCCGTCAGCGGACAAGGCTCTAGCGGCACTGCTCATTGAGCATCCTCGCGATGTCGAGCCCTCCAAACGACATACCGGGCTTGAACGGCGGCCCAGGAGAGATGCGGACACGACCGTTTTCGCTGAAAAGTTCGAGTGGCTGCTTCACCCCCCACGATCCGTCCAGGTTGCGCGTGAACCGTGAGCAGTCCAACTCCATCTGACCCGTCGGTTGTAACGCTCGAGCCGAACTCGCAACAAGCGCCAATGCGGACAGACTCAACAGCGCAGATCGTGGCAGCACGAATTATTCCTAAGCGCAACGCGTCCCGCCAGGTTAGGATGGTCATCTCCTAAAATCTAGCCGTGATATCCGACGGTCAGCCGCTCAGCTCGCGGCGTGGCCGATGCAGATCGCCTCTGTTGACGAGCTCACGCCTATTGGTGGCTCTGCTGATGATACCTGCGGGAGAATGTTGCATATGCGTTGCGTCGCCCTGCGTGGCCGCCTCGACGGATGCAATTCACGAGCTCGCACGCGCGGCGGACGCCTTCGGGCGCGGCGACAGCCGCGCTCAAACACTTACCGATGCCTCGTCGGCAGTCGGCTCCGTCGAGCGGAGGCCGGTCCGACCCCGCCATCAGACGGCGGGTGCCATCGTGTCGCGTGCCGTCAACGCCCCGGAACGAGTAGCAATCCGGTCCGGGGCGCGCTCGTTGTCCCTACATACAGCAGGGAACGCCCGACTGGCGCGAAGTGGGTTTTGCATCCATCGACCATCGAGCGGCTTCGCCGCGCAACCGCGGCGAGGATCGGTCCGCTCCGACACCTCCCCGCCCTGTTCAAACTCGCCTGGGCGACGAATCGCACCCTGACGCTCGCTAGCCTTGGACTGCGCATCGCCCGCGCAGCGCTGCCCGCGCTGATGCTCTACGTGGCCAAGCTCGTCGTCGACACGGTTGTAGCCGGGCAAGCCGATGCGGCCGCGCAGGCGAGCGCCTCGGCCTGGTTCGCCAGCCCAATCCTGCGGCAGGTCGCTCTGCTGATCGGTGTCGAGCTCGCGCTCGCGCTCGCCTCCGACCTGCTCGGGCGCGCGACGAGTCTCGTCGACGGGGTGCTGGCCGAGATGACCGGCAATGCCACGACGCTCCGGCTGATGGCACACGCCGCTACCCTCGATCTCGCCCAGTTTGAGGATCCCGCCGTGCAGGACGGACTGGAGCGCGCCCGGCGGCAGGTCGCCTGGCGCGCGAACCCGATGGGCCAGCTGCTCGGGCAGATCCAAGACGGCCTCACGGCCCTGTCCCTGGCGGTCGCCGTCGTCGCGTTCCTGCCTTGGCTCGTCGTGCTGCTCGTGCTCGCCCTGATCCCGGCCTTCCTGAACGAGCTCCATTTCAACCGCCAAGGCTATCGTCTTGCCTACCAGCGCTCGCCGGATCGGCGTGAGGGCGACTACATGCGCCAGCTCGGGGCTGGTGCCGAGAGCGCCAAGGAAGTCAAGCTCTTCGGCCTCAGCGGCTACCTCGCCGAGCGCTTCGGCACGCTCGCCGACCGGGCGCTGCGCGAGAACACCCGCCTCGCGCGGCGCCGGGCCGTGGCGGGTGGGCTCTTCGCCAGCCTCGGCACGCTTGCCTACTATCTCGCCTACCTCGTGATCGCGCTGCGGACGTCCACCAGCACGCTCACACTCGGCGACCTCACGTTCCTGACGGGCGCCTTCCTGCGTCTGCGCGGCCTCGTCGAGGGGCTGCTGCTCGGCCTCTCCCAGCTTTCGAGTCAGGCGCAGTACCTCGACGACCTGTTCGGGTTCCTCGCGCTCGCCCCCCGTCTGCGCGTTCCTGAACATCCCGCGCCGTTCCCGACACCGATCCGCGACGGCTTCGTGTTCGATGCGGTGGGCTACCGCTATCCGGGTGCGCAGCGGTGGGCGGTGCGCAACCTCTCACTCACGATACAGGCCGGCGAGGTCGTGGCGCTGGTGGGCGAGAACGGCAGCGGCAAGACCACGATCGTCAAGCTCATGGCGCGACTCTACGACCCGACAGAGGGGCGCATCCTGCTCGATGGGCGGGACCTGCGCGACTATGACCCCGAAGTACTTCGGACACGCATCGGCGTGATCTTCCAGGACTTCGTCCGCTTCGATCTCACGGCGGGCGAGAACATCGCGGTCGGGCGCATCGCGGCGCGGGAAGACGCGGCCCTGATCGAGAGTGCGGCGGCGCGCGCACTGGCCGACGCGGTGGTGGGGCGGCTGCCGGCGGGCTACGGCCAGCGGCTGGGACGGCGCTTCGAAGACGGGGTCGACCTGTCCGGGGGCGAGTGGCAGAAGCTCGCGATCGCACGCGCCTATATGCGAGAGGCCGAAGTGCTGGTCCTGGACGAGCCGACCGCAGCGCTCGACGCCCGCGCGGAGGCAGAGGTGTTTGCCCGCTTTCGCGCGCTCGCGCTCGGACGCACCGCACTGCTGATCTCGCACCGCTTCTCGAGCGTGCGCCAGGCCGACCGGATCGTCGTGCTCGGGGACGGCCGGGTGCGGGAGGCCGGCACACACGAGGAGTTGGTCGAGAGCGGCGGCCGCTACGCCGAACTGTTCGAGCTGCAGGCGGCGGCCTACCGATAAGGAGCCGTCACTTCCGCAGCGGCACGCCCTTCGTGGTGAAGTGCTGCCCGCTACTTGGGCGATAAGTGGGTCGCGGCTGGCCGCGCCCCTTGCCCGCGCCCGAGCCCGTTCCTGGCGGCTGCGAGAACGGCACGAGCTGGTCCGGCCGCGGCCCGATCAGGTCGGCGCGGCCCATCTCGCGCAGCGCCTCGCGCAACAGGGGCCAATTCTCGGGGTCATGGTAGCGCAGGAACGCCTTGTGGAGGCGCCGCTGCCGCATCCCTTTGATGGCCTCGACCGGCTCGCTGCCGCCGCGCCGCACACCTTTCAGCGTGTTGACCTCGGTGTGGTACATGGCCGTCGCGGTCGCCATCGGCGAGGGCAGGAACGTCTGCACCTGGTCGGCGCGGTAATCGTTCTTCTTGAGCCAGAGCGCGAGGTGCAGCATGTCCTCGTCGGTCGTGCCGGGATGGGCCGCGATGAAGTACGGGATCAGGTAGTACTTCTTGCCCGCCTGCTTAGCTGCTTCGTCGAACATCTCCTTGAAGCGGTCGTAGGTGCCGATCCCCGGCTTCATCATCAGATCGAGGGGCCCGCGCTCGGTGTGCTCGGGCGCAATCTTGAGACGTCCGCCGACGTGGTGGGTCACCAGCTCCTTCACGTATTCGGGGCTTCGGACCGCGAGGTCGTAGCGCACCCCGGAGGCGACCATCACCTTCTTGACGCCCTTCACCTCGCGGACCTTGCGGTACAGCCGGATCAGGTCGTCGTGCGAGGTGTTCAGGTTCGGGCAGATATCCGGGAAGACGCAGGAGGGCAGCCGACAGGCTGCCTCGATCTTCGGGTCCTTGCAGGCCATCCGGTACATGTTGGCGGTGGGCCCGCCGACATCCGAGATTACGCCCGTGAACCCCGGCGTCTTGTCGCGGATCCGCTCGATCTCGCGCAGGATCGAGCCCTCCGAGCGGTTCTGGATGACGCGGCCCTCGTGCTCGGTAATGGAGCAGAAGGTGCAGCCGCCAAAGCAGCCGCGCATGATCGTCACTGAGAACTTGATCATGTCCCAGGCGGGGATCTTCGCGTCGCCGTAGGACGGATGGGGTGCGCGGGCGTAGGGCAGGTCGTAGACCGCATCCATCTCGTCGCTGGAGAGCGGGATCGGCGGCGGGTTCAGCCATAGGTCGCGGTCGCCGTGGCGCTGCACCAGCGGGCGGGCGTTGCCCGGATTGGCCTCGCGATGCAGCACGCGCGAGGCGCGGGCATAAGCCTCCTTGTCGTCCTTGACCTCGTCGTAGGCGGGCAGCCGGATCACGGTCTCGCCGGGCCGGCGGGCGGCGGCCTCGTCCGTGGAGTCGAGGTCGTCGGCGGGCAGCTCGGTGTAATGCTCGGGCACGCGACGGAACAGCGCGACGCCGCGGACCGAGTCGAGTTGGTGCGGCGCCTCGCCGGCCGCGAGGCGGTTGGCCACCTCGACCACGGCGCGCTCGGCATTGCCATAAAGGAGCAGATCCGCCTTCGCGTCCGCCAGGATCGAGCGGCGCACCTTGTCCGACCAGTAATCGTAGTGCGCGATCCGGCGCAGCGAGGCTTCGATGCCGCCGAGCACGACCGGCACGTCCTTGTAGGCCTCGCGGCAGCGCTGCGTGTAGACGATGGTGCAGCGGTCCGGGCGCTTTCCGCCCTCTCCGCCGGCCGTGTAGGCGTCGTCGTGGCGCAGGCGGCGATCCGCCGTGTAGCGGTTGACCATCGAATCGAGGTTGCCGCCGGTAACGCCAAAGAACAGCGTCGGCTTGCCGAGAGCCTTGAACGGCTCCGCCGACTGCCAGTCGGGCTGCGCGATGATGCCGACCCGGAACCCCTGCCCCTCGAGCAGCCGGCCGATGATGGCCATGCCGAAGCTGGGATGATCGACGTAGGCATCGCCCGTCACCAGCACGATATCGCAAGCGTCCCAGCCGAGCGCGGCCATCTCGGCGCGGCTCATCGGCAGGAACGGCGCCGCCTTGTCGGCAGGCCGCGGTTTGCAGGCCAGGGGCTGCAGGGGAGCCGAGGATTGTTCGGCGGAAGCGCGGGTGTCCATGGTGCCACTGCATAAGCCACTCGGACCGCGAGCTCAACGAAGGTGGAAGAGCCCAGAATCCCAATCGTATCGAGGCGGATGCGACGCCCATCGTCCGCGCCATCGTGCGCATGCGGCAACGTGAACGCCCGCACTGAGCGCCTGCTGGGCTTTCCCTGCAATCGTCCTCAGCTGCCGTTTCATGCACCCGCCATTCGGGCGGCCGGTCCGCTCGGCCCGCCAGCATAGCCGATGACGGCACAGGATCGACCGGACCTCCCTACGGGAGTACTGGCCAGGCACGATTGGCAGGCCCGGTCCACACCAAGCATGTCGTCATGCTCGCTGAGACAAGGGAGCTGAAGCGTAGCCTTTCGGTGTTCCTCAGAGTGCTTCGAGCCGAGATGCCATCCGTCATGATGCTCGGCGACGTCATGACCCGAGCTAAAGGCCGCCGTCGTCAGCGTTGAGGTGCCACATCGAACGGCCATCTCCGAGCCGTCCGGGCCAAGTGCCGCTTCGATGGTGTCCGGAGATTAGAGGGTCGCCAGTTGGGCTAGAGGCTGTTACGAACTGCAGCGAAGTCGGCGGCCCTGCGAAGGAGTAGGACGCTGAAGGCAACGAGGTGCAATCCGGCCAGGGTCTCAGGCAAGCGTTCGTAGTCGCGGGCCAAGCGGCGGAAGCGGGCCATCCAGGCGAAGGCGCGCTCGACGACCTACCGGCGCGGCAACAGGACAAAGCCGCACTTGGCTTCGGACAGCTTCACCACCTCCAGGGTGATGCCGTGATCGGCCGCTGCCTTCGCCGCAGGCTCGCCCGTGTAGCCCTGATCGACATAGGCCAGGTCGACCCTGTCACCGGTGGCCTCCTGCACGGCCTCAGCGAGCACGGCCACGGCGGCGCGGTCCTCGGCATCGGCGGGTGTGACATGCAGCGCCAGAACTTGGCCGAGCGTATCGACCGCCGCGTGCAGCTTCGAGCCACGGGTGCGCTTGTGTCCGTCCCAGGCGGCGCGCGCCACTCTCGGGCGTCGAGCGGAGCGTCCGGCTGTCGACCACCACGGCGGAGGGTTCCTCGGATCGACCCGCACCACGTAGCGCAGCCCGTTGAACACCTCCCGCAGACTGTGCTCACGCTGGCCCGCGGTCTCGGGCAACAGCGTCAGGTAAGGGGCGACGAGCGCCCATTCTTCATCGCTGACATCGGGCGGGTAGGCGCGGCGGGACTGCATCCCTGAATACTTGGTGCGCTCACAGGTCCGTAACAGCCTCTAGGCATTGTAGCGGGGGATCTCCCTGCGGGAAGGCGAGCTCGGTGGCGTTCGCGCGAACGACGCGTTGGACATGCGCTCGTCGGTCACGTCCCCTCGGAGACCCCGGTCGTCGACCGGCACGTCGCGGCAGGCCGGGACTGTGTGGTCGCGGACATGGGATTAACTCCGTGTTCGTGAAGCGCCAGGCCGAAGGCGCAAGTTCCACCTACCTCTAAATTCTCCTACGGCCGAGATCAGCTCTGCGCTAGGCTTCCGAAAGGCTTGGAGAGGCCGTCATGTCCGAGATGCGCGCAAACATTCTGGGTGTCGGCGTCGATGCCGTAACGATGGATGACGTCATAGCGCATATCACGCGGTGGATTGCGGAGAACCAAAGTGGGTTTATCTGTGTAACAAGCGCGCACGGCATCATCGAATGTCAGGGCGATCCGCATCTACGGGCGATCCATGATCGGGCCGCTCTGGTCGTACCGGACGGAATGCCGATCGTGCTCATGGCGCGGTGGCTCGGACATCCACAAACCACCCAGGTGTATGGGCCAGCGTTGATGCAGCGCCTCAGCGAGCTCTCTGTCGAGCGTGGCTACCGGCAGTTCTACTATGGGGGCGCCCCGGGTGTGGCCGACGCCTTGCGCGAGCGGCTCATGCGGACGCTCCCGGGCCTGAAGGTTGTCGGCACCTTGACGCCACCGTTCCGTCCGATGACGCGGGACGAGGACGCGGCGGCGGTCAAGCTGATCAACGCGTGCCAGCCCGACATTCTCTGGGTTGGTCTCAGTACGCCCAAACAAGAATTCTGGATGGACGCCCACCTCGGACGGCTCGAGGTTCCGGTGATGATCGGCGTCGGCGCCGCCTTCGACTTTCTTTCAGGGACGAAGCCGCTCCCACCCGCCTGGATCAGGCGCACACCTCTGCAATGGCTCTGGCGTCTCGCTTCAGAGCCGCGCCGACTCTGGCGCCGCTATATCCGGATCGTGCCAAGCTTTCTCTGGAAGGCCGGCCTTCAACTCGTGTACGCCCGCTGGGGAGCGCGTTGGCCCGCGCGCAAGCCCCTCCGCTGAACCGGTGCGCCAGCAGGATTGACTGGGGATCGTGTTTCGGTTGCAGCGATGCGCATACTTGCGGGCGATCCCGGATACTTCGAAGGGTAGCGCGTCTGTAAGGCGCGTGGGCACGAGGCCCAGCCCGAGCAGGCTTGCGTTGCTCACGTCAAGCTCGTTCGACTCCGGCTCCAGGCGCGGGTTGGCGACGTGCTCGAACGGCGTGCCGCTGAGCCGCCCGATCATACGTGCAAGGTCGATGACCCGGTGGGTCTCTGTGACTTGGTTGAGAATACGCACGCGCTCGCCAGGCCGGGGTGCGTCGCCGATGGCAAGCGCGATGCACCGCACCGTGTCTCGGATGTGAATGAAGGCGCGGGTCTGGCACCCAGTGCCGTGCACCGTGAGCGGGTAGCCGAGCGCAGCCTGGACGAGGAAGCGATTGAGAACGGTGCCGTAATCGCCATCGTAGTCGAAGCGGTTGATCAGGCGCTTGTCGAGGGCGGTCTCCTCGGTCTGGGTGCCCCAGACGATGCCCTGGTGCAGGTCGGTGATGCTCAGGCGATCATTCTTGGCATAGTACTGAAGCACGAGTTGATCGAGCGCCTTGGTCAGGTGGTAGATGCTCTCCGGATCGGCTGGATACAGGATCTCCTTCTCGAAGGTGCCGCAAGGAGCCTCGGCCGTGACTTTGAGGTAGCCCTCAGGCCTGGGGAACCCGGTCGAACTATAACCATAGACTCCAACTGACCCGAGATGGACGAGATGCGCGTTCAGCCCTGTCTCGGCGAGCGCGCAGACGACGTCGTGTGTCGCACAGACGTTACCCTCGATGGTGAGGCGCTTCTCGCGAGCGGAGCGCATCGAGAACGGGGCCGAGCGCTGCTCGGCGAAGTGTACGATCGTATCCGGCCGTACATCAGCGATCAGATCGCGGAAAGCTGCGTAGTTCACGCCAACGCGCAACGCGACGTAGCGAATCCTCTCGCCGCTGACTGCTTCCCAGGCGGACAGCCTCTCCCCGATCGAACGGATCGGCGTCAGCGAGGATGTGCCGAGAGAACGGTCTGTCCTGCGACGTGAGAGATCGTCTACGATCGTCACGTCGCAGCCCAGGCGAGACAGGTACAAGCTGGTTGGCCAACCGCAGAACCCGTCGCCGCCCAGAACCAAAATCTTGCAGCGCCCGCCATTAGGGTGACGCAGGAAAGACGTCATTGTCGCTCCCCTCCTCTTATGATCGAATCGAAAGGGACACCAATGAGAAAGCATCACCGGCGCCAAAAGAGCACCCACCACGCGTATACGCCGAAATATTTTTGTCTTGCCGCACAGCGACTTTGCTCCGCATACTGATGTACTTATACTGCGACAAATTTACGCGGCTTTAATAATCAAACTTCGGATTAGTCCGTTTGGCACTTGTGCTGAACCTCGGCCATCCCGATTTGCACGCGTTCAGTTCGATCAATCAAAAATTTTCGATCGTTCGCGTCTGATGGTTCGGGCGACCTTCAAGATCAAGGTAAATACGCCGGAAATGCAGAAAATATAAATTATTAGAATCGTTGTGAATTTTTTTAAATCTGATGATACTATATCATCTATAGATGATGATCGTCCCAGCTCAACAGACCGATCGGAACAATTTGCTCCGTGCGTTGCCGTCAAATATCTCTCTGAAGCCTCCTGCATCCTCGGCAGCAGACTTCCATCGATCCCCTCTGGAACGGCTTCCGAGTTTCGCCAGAATCATTTCAAGTCTCGCGGGGACAGTACCATCTTCCCTGACGACGACGGCTGGAAAGTTGCAGCTGTTCGGCGATGACCATGTGGACGACGAGGACATGCGCGCAGACATTCGTTATGATCTGAGCGGATTGGGCATCGGCCTTCCCTGCGTTTCTTAGCATATGAGATTATGCGCGGTGTGCTCCGGGTGTTTTAGACAGCTCATCCTCCGGACCGGCATGATCCCGAATTAGCCAGCCAATATCGAGGATCGGCTCCCCGTTCCTGGGCATCACCGATGACGGGTCTACTGAGGCCACCCTGGCGCCGTCAGGGGACGCGCTCGGGTCCCGTCCCGTTGCGGCGGAGGTGTATCGACCGTCAGCCCGCTTTCAGCCATGCCCTCAGGATGCCCGCAATGATCGCGAGCGAGAGGATGCTGCCGGCCCACAGGGCAGCAAACCACACGAGGCGGCGCCACAGAGGTGCTGAGTGTCGGGGAGCGGAGATGGTACCCATCAGTGGTATCCTGTTGCACCGACCTTACCGCGAAAGACCCAGTACGAGTACGCCGTGTAGGCCAGGATGACCGGGATCAGGACGGACGCACCCACGAGTAGGAAGACCTGGCTCGAATGCGGTGCCGCCGCCTCCCAGATCGTGATCCGGCCCGGGACGACATCTGGAAAGATGCTGATCCCGAGCCCGACGAAGGAGAGCAGGAACAGCCCGAGCGCCAGCAGAAACGGCGCTCTGTCCGCCCCCCCGCGCAAGAGGCGAAAGAATAGAAACGATGCCACCGCGACGAGGAGCGGCACCTGGGCAGTGAGCAACACGCTCGGCATCGAGAACCAGCGCTCCCAATACTTGCCCTCCAGGAAGGGCGTCGCCGCGCTGACGGCGGCGATGACGGCGACGGTGGCCGCGCCGAGCCAGAGCGAGAAGGTGCGCGCCCGCTCCTGCAGGCTCCCCTCCGTCCGCATCACCAGCCACGTGGCGCCGAGCAGGGCGTAGCCGCAGACGATGCCGAGACCGACGAGCAGGCTGAAGGGCGTGAGCCAGTCCCACCAGCCGCCCGCGTAGGCGCGGCCCTCCACCTTGATGCCCTGCAGCAGGGCGCCGAGGGTGATCCCTTGAGCGAGCGCCGCGACGACCGAGCCCCCGTTGAAGGCGACGTCCCAGAGCGCCCGGTGGCCGGGATCGCGCCAGCGGAACTCGAAGGCGACACCGCGGAAGATCAGCCCGAGCAGCATCGCGATGATCGGCGCGTAGAGGGCCGGCATGATGACGGCGTAGGCCAGCGGGAAGACCGCGAACAGGCCGCCGCCGCCGAGCACCAGCCAGGTCTCGTTGCCGTCCCAGACCGGCGCAATCGAGTTCATCGCGGTGTCGCGCTCGTGCCCTGGCCGGAAGGCGGGGAACAGGATGCCGATCCCGAGGTCAAAGCCGTCCATCGCGATGTAGGCGAAGACCGCGAAGGCGATGATGAGCGCCCAGACCACCGTCAGGTCGATGTTGGCGAGCATGACAGGCTCCTTACTCGGCCGGGCGGAGAGTGCGGTCGGGATCGAGCGACGGCGCGGGCGTGATGCCGGCGGTGCGGATCGGCGCCCCGGGCTCGATCCCAGGCTCACCCCGGTGCGGCGACTTCGCCATCAGGTGCAGAATGTAGAGGATGCCCATCCCGAAGACAGCGAAGTAGACCAGCACGAAGGCGGTGAGCGACGCGGCGACGGCGGGTGCGTGGAGCGGCGAGGCCGATTCCGCCGTGCGCAGGAGGCCGTAGACGGTGAAGGGCTGGCGCCCGACCTCGGTGGTGATCCAGCCGGCCACCACGGCGACGAAGCCGGCAGGCCCCATGGCGAGGGCGAAGCGGTGCAGCGCCGCCCATTGGTAAAGCTTGCCCCTGAGGCGGGCGAGCAGGCTGAGGCAGCCCAGCAGGAGCATCAGCAGCCCCAAGCTGACCATCACACGGAAGGACCAGAACACGATGGGGACCGGCGGCCAGTTCTCCCGCGGCACGCTGTCGAGACCCTTCAGCGGTTCGTTCAAGCCGTGCTTGAGGATCAGCGAGGACAGCTTCGGCACCTCGATCGCGTAGCGCACCGTGCCGGCCTCCTGGTCGGGCAGGCCGAACAGGATGAGCGGAGCGCCGTCCGGGTGGCTCTGGAAGTGGCCTTCCATCGCCATGACCTTGGTCGGCTGGTGCTCCAGCGTGTTTAGGCCGTGGGCGTCGCCGGCCAGGATCTGAATGGGTGCCACGACGGCGAGCATCCACATCGCCATCGAGAACATCGTCCGCGCGCCCTCGTTCGTGCAGTCGCGCAGCAGGTGCCATGCGCCGACCGCGCCGACGACGAGCGCGGTGGTCAGGTAGGCCGCAAGAACCATGTGGACGAGGCGATAGGGGAAGGAGGGGTTGAAGACGATGGCCCACCAGTCGGCCGGGACGAACTGGCCGGCCGCATTGACCGTGTGTCCCTGGGGCGTTTGCATCCAAGAGTTCACGGACAGGATCCAGAACGCCGAGAGGAAGGTCCCGATGGCCACCATCAGGGTGGCGAGGAAGTGCAGGCGCGGCCCGACCTTGCTCATGCCGAAGAGCATGACGCCGAGAAAGCCGGCCTCCAGGAAGAAGGCCGTGAGCACTTCGTAGGCCATCAGCGGGCCTAGCACGGGGCCCGTCTTGTCGGCGTAGACCGACCAATTCGTGCCGAACTGATAAGACATGACCAGCCCGGACACGACGCCCATGGCGAAGCCGATGGCGAAGATCTTGATCCACTATCGGAACAGGTCGATGAACACCTGACGGCCGGTGGCCAGCCAGACCCCCTCCAGCACCGCCAGGTAACTGGCGAGGCCGATGGAGAAGGCCGGGAACACGATGTGGAACGCCACCGTGAACCCGAACTGCCACCTTGCAAGCAACAAGGCGTCAACGTTCGCCAGCATGCCGGTCACCTCTCCCGCACTCCGTAAAGCCCGGGAATGGGGCCGCGGTTCATCTCGCCACCGCACGGCGCAGTCGGGGCGCCGGTCGGCTGCACATAGATGCCCCGCCGCTTCGCCATCTTCTTGGAGGGCCGCCGGGCGGGGTGGGCGCCGCCGCCCATCACCGGCAGATTGTGGCTTTCGCTCGGCAGAACCGGCAGGCCGACCTTGCGCATCATCGCCCGCAGCGCATGATGCCGCCCGAGGAGCCGCCGTGATCGTTGCCATCAGCGGCACCATTGTGTCGGGAGAACCGGAAGTCCGCGCAGTGCCTCACACGGATAGGCCCCCGATCGCATTCGTTTCAGTCGCCGAGCGGCATTCAGGAAGTATCGGTGGGCCGGGAGCGGGCGCCCAGGATTCTGGTCAACGGCCGCTGACCTGCTGCGCGACGCGGGTCGCCAGCGTGTAATCCGCCTCGATGGCCATGATCGCGATGAAGATCAGCAGCGCCGCAGGAGGGATCAGGATCACGTAGATGAGGGCTACGCGCTCCCAGGCGAGATGCATGAAGACCGCGACGATCAATCCCGCTTTGACGATCATGAATAGAAGGATCAGGGACCAGCGCAAACCGCCCTGCAGGTGCAGGTAATCGATGAGGTAGGAACAGGCGCTGAGTACGAACAGCCATGCCCACACCACGAGGTAGAGCCGGATCGGGTGGGCCTGCTCGGTCGCCCGGGCCGTCGCCTGCATGGCACCCTCCTACCAGAGATAGAACAACGCGAATATGAAGACCCAGACGAGATCGACGAAGTGCCAGTACAGGCCCATGATCTCGACGTTCTCGTAGCTCCCCGGACGACTCGTGAAGGTGCCGCGCCGGCCGGTATCGAAGTCGCCGCGCCACACCTTGCAGACCATCACGAGGAGCGCGATCACCCCGATGGTGACATGGGTGCCGTGGAACCCCGTGACCATGAAGAAGGCCGAGCCGAACTGCTCCGCGCCCCAAGGGTTCGCCCAGGGTCGGACGCCCTCGTAGATCAGCTTCGTCCACTCGAAGGCCTGCATGCCCACGAAGGTGGCTCCGAGCAGCGCGGTCAGGCCCATCAGGAGCGCCGTGGTCCGGCGGCTGCGGCGGTAGCCGGACGCGACGGCCATCGCCATCGTGCCGCTGCTCGAGATCAGCACGAAGGTCATGATCGCGATGAGAAGGAGGGGCCAGGGCTTGCCGGCGATCTCAATGGCGAAGACTTGGCTCGGGTTCGGCCACGGCACGGGGGTCGACATGCGCACCGTCATGTAGCCGATCAGGAAACATCCGAACACGAAGGTGTCGCTGAGCAGGAAGATCCACATCATGGCCTTGCGCCAGGATGCATCGGCGAAGACCTGTCGATCGCCTGACCACTCGGCCGAGAGGCGGCGCAGGCGCGTTGACGGCAGGTCCGAGGGCGGTCCTTGAAGGGCGGCACCGTGGCCGGCTGCGGTTTGGGTCATGGGGCAGCCTCGCGAGGCATCAGCCGGGCCGGCACAGGGCGTCGATCAGTCCCGACCAGGGGGTTCGGAACAGGAGCCCGAACAACACCAGCCAGACCACCAGAAGGGCATCCCAGTACAAGGTGCAGAGCGCGATACCCGGCTCCGGCCCTTTGGTGCGCGGCAGACGAGCAGCTCGGACGGTCATCCACGCGAGGACGACGAGGCCGGCCAGGATGTGCAGACCGTGCAGAGTCGTGATCAGGCAGAAGAAGGCCGCCGCCCCGTCGGGTCCCTGCGCGAGGCCCGCTTGCCAGAGCGCGCGCCAAGCCAGCGCCTGGCCGCCGAGGAACCCGAGGCCGGCTGCCATGGCGAAGCCGAGGGCGGCGGTAACGTCCTCCTCCCGCCCGCGCAACGCCGCGGCGTGGGCCCGGTGCAGAGCGAGGCTCGCACCCCCGAGCAGGCTCGTGGTGAGCCAGAGCAGCCGCGGTTCCAGCGGAACGAGCGCCGTTCTGGGAACGCGCATGGCGTAGGCGGCCACCAGAAGTGAGAAGAGCAGTCCGGCGCTCGCGAGGAAGACGCCGAGGGCAAGCCTTGCCGGAGAAGGCGGGGCAGCGGCTGCTCCGAGCGGGTGCGGAGAGCCGACAGCGAGCCAGGGCCGGTCCGCGAGGTGCTGCCGCGCGAGCCAGCGCGCGGCGACGGCGCCGAGAACGGCTAGATAGGCGAGGACCAGGCTCACGGCCCCCCCCCCGCACGGACGGGGTCCGGCCGGTTCTGCGGCAGGAAGTCCTCCGGCGCGCCGGGCACGCTGTAGTCGTAGGGCCAGCGGTAGACGACCGGCAGGTTCGGCCCCCAGTTGCCGTGCGGCGGTGGGGTCTCGGGCGTCTGCCACTCCAGTGTCGTCGCCCGCCAGGGGTTGCCGCCCGCGGGCGCGCCATGTCTCAGGCTGTGCAGGAGGTTGAACAGGAACAGGATCTGCGCGGCCCCGACGACGAAGGCCACGAGGCTGATGAAGGCGTTGAGCGTCTCGGCGGATGGCGGCACGAAGCCGAGGCCGGTTGTCTCGTAGTAGCGTCGCGGCACCCCGAGCAGGCCGAGATAGTGCATGGGGAAGAAGATCGCGTAGGCACCCAGGAAGGTGATCCAGAAGTGGATCTGGCCGAGGCGCGCGTCGAGCATGCGGCCGGTGACCTTCGGGTACCAGTGATAGAGGCCGCCGAAGATCACCAGGATCGGGGCGACGCCCATCACCATGTGAAAATGGGCGACCACGAACATCGTGTCGGAGAGCGGCACATCGACGACGACGTTGCCGAGGAACAGGCCGGTGAGACCGCCGTTCAGGAACGTGACGATGAAGGCGATGGCGAACAGCATCGGCACGGTCAGGTGAATATCGCCGCGCCAGAGAGTCAGGACCCAGTTGTAGACCTTGATGGCCGTCGGAATCGCTATGATCAGCGTCGTCGTCGCGAAGAAGAAGCCGAAATACGGATTCATGCCGCTGACATACATGTGGTGCGCCCAGACGACGAAGCTCAGCACGCCGATGGCCACGATCGCCCAGACCATCATCCGGTAGCCGAAGATGTTCTTGCGGGCATGGGTGCTGATCAGATCGGAGACGATGCCGAAGGCGGGCAGCGCCACGATGTAGACCTCGGGATGACCGAAGAACCAGAACAGATGTTGAAACAATATCGGACTGCCGCCGCCGTAGCGCAGGCGCTGGCCCGCCTCGATGATGGCCGGCATGAAGAAGCTCGTGCCGAGCAGACGGTCGAACAGCATCATCACGGCACCGACGAGCAGCGCTGGAAAGGCGAGCAGCGCCAGGACGGTCGCCGTGAAGATCCCCCAGACCGTCAACGGCATGCGCATCAGCGTCATGCCGGGCGCGCGCGCCTGCAGCACCGTCACGACGTAGTTCACGCCGCCCATGGTGAAGCCCGCGATGAACAGGATGAGCGAGACGAGCATCAGGACGATGCCCCATGGCTGCCCGGGCGTGCCCGCGAGGATGGCTTGGGGCGGGTAGAGGGTCCAGCCCGCACCGGTCGGCCCTCCTGGCGCGAAGAAGCTGGCCACCAGAACTAGGACGGCCAGCAGGTAGATCCAGTAACTCAGCATGTTCAGGTACGGGAAGACCATGTCCCGCGCGCCGAGCATCAGGGGGATCAGGTAATTGCCGAACCCGCCGAGGAACACCGCGGTGAGCAGGTACACGACCATGATCATGCCGTGCATAGTGATCAGCTGGTAATACTCGGCCGGGCCGATGAAGGTGGCCAGCCCCGGGAAACCGAGCTGCAATCGTATCAGCCATGACAGGATCAAGGCGACGAAACCGATCGCCAGGGCGGTGCCGGCATACTGGATGGCGATGACCTTCGCGTCCTGGCTGAAGACGTAGCGGGTCCACCAGCTGTGCGGATGGTAGAGGTCGTCCGCTTCAGGGAGAAGGGTAGATCCGCCCTGCGGACCGGTGATCGCGTCCGACATGGTCGTCACCGCACGTCCGTCGCGGGCGGGTGGAGGCCGGCCTCGCGCGTCCCGGTGGATCGGGCGGCGCGTTGCGAGACGGTTTCCTGCCGGTCGATCCATTCGCGGAAGGCAGGCTCGTCCTCCACGACGACGCGACCGCGCATGGCGTAGTGGCTGGTGCCGCAGACCTCGTTGCAGATGGCGTCGAAGGCCCCCGTTCGGCTCGGCGTGAACCAGAAGTGGGTCACCATGCCGGGAATGATGTCCATCTTGGCGCGGAATTCCGGGACGTAGAAATTGTGGACCACGTCGTAGGAGCGCATCAGAACCCTCACGGGCCGGCCAAGGGCTAGGTGCAGATCGCCCCCGTCGATCACGATGTCGTCCTGGCCAGCCCTGTCCTGGGGATTGATGCCGAGCGGATTGTCGTCTCCGACATGGCGGATGTCGGCGGCGCCGAGACGGCCGTCGGCTCCGGGCAGGCGGAAGCTCCACCGCCATTGCTGGGCGAGGATCTCGACCTCGACGGCGTCCGCCGGCGTTCGCACGAACTGGCTCCAGACGACGAGGCCCGGAGCGAGCATGGCCGCGATGCCGAGCGCCGTCACCGCCGTGAGCCAGCCCTCCAGGCGGGGGCTCTCCGGCTCGTAGGCGGCCCGCCGCCCCGGCCGGTGGCGGAAGCGCCACAGGCAGTAGGCCATAAACAGCACGATCGCGACGAAGACGGCGCCGGTAATCCAGAACGTGATGATCAGCGTGGTGTCGATGTAGCTCCAGTTCGACGCGATCGGCGTCCACCACCACGGGCTCAACAGGTGGAACGCCACGGAGCCAACGGCAATCAGGATCAGGATCAGCGCCATCACTTCCTCCCGCGCCCCGCCAAGCCGCCGGGGCAGGCCGTTGCGGTTTCGGGAGGCCGTCAGGACACGACGGCTCGCCGGTAGAGATGCCATGTGGCGTGACCGAGGATTGGCAGGACCAGGGCGAGCCCCACGAACAGGGGCAGCATCCCCAGAACGAGGAGACCCGCGACGATGAGCCCCCAGACCACCATCGTGCCCGGGTTCTGCTGAACGAGCGCGACGGATGTCGCGATGGCCGTCCCGGCATCGGTGCCACGGTCGATGATCAGCGGGAAGGAGACGGCGCTGATGGCCAGCGCGATCAGTGAGAAGGCAGCACCGACGAGATTCCCGACCACGATGAGCGTCCAGCCTTTCGGCGTCGTCAGAACCTCCTTCAGGAAGCCAAATACAGAGTCCTGACGCGCCTCACCGTAGAGAGTCCAGTACAAGGCCATTGCGGCGATCAGCCAAGCGACGAAGAGCAGCGCGAGGGCCAGGGCGACCACGCCGATGGCCTGTGCGGGCCGACCGGTCAGAGGCGCGTAGGCGTTGATCCAACCGATGTCGTGGCCTTGTTCCCGTCGTCGGCTCATCTCGTAGAGCCCTACCGCCGCGAAGGGGCCGAGCAGGGCGAAGCCCGACGCCAGCGGAAACATCAGCGGCACGACGTCGTTCTCAAACGTCGCGGCCGCGATGAGCACGCCCGCGACCGGATAGATGGCGATGAGAAAGAGGGCGTGTGTCGGCATAGCGACGAAATCGTCCAGGCCCTTCCGCAGGGCGACCCGAAGATCGTCAAGGCCGATGCGACGCACGGGCGCGCGCACCAGATTCGGCCGCTGAGAGACGGTGTGGAAACCGGCCATCGCATAGCCCTCCGTTGGGAAGACACGCCCGCGACTGACTTCGGACATCCAACTGGACGCCTATCGCTAAGCTTTCATGCGCAATCAACGAGTCTTATAGCCGAATCAAGTCGGCCTGTCGCGTGGATTTTTGCCTTCCAGAACGCCGCTGTGCGCCCGTGACGGGCCCCTGCGCCAAGCTGCTCTGAAGACTTGTTTCGATCTATGCCGCGAGTATGCTTCTGAAGCGAGGGTTCTCGGTAGCAGGCACCATCCGACTCACAAGAGGCACAGCCATGCGCGGCGTCCTCCTGACCTGGCCCTTTCTGCTTCTGCTCCTCATGGCTCCCGCGCTCGCGCAGAAGGCCGTTCCCCGGGCGCACGAAGCCGCCGAGATCGAGAATCTCGTCGATGCGGCCGCCGAGTTCTTGGACCGTCGGGGCCCGGGGGCGTTCGAGGAATTCAGGAAGCCGAACAGTCCATGGCGGCACGACGACCTCTATCTGTTCGCCATGGACCTCTCAGGGAACGTTTTGTTCAACGCGGCGCATCCGCATCGTGAGGGACGGAACTGGATCGATGAGCGCGACGCAGACGGAAAACGCTTTCACAGAGATTTCGTGGACGTCGTGAAGAGATACGGGTCAGGCTGGGTCGACTACATGTTTCCCAAGCCCGGGGGTACGATACCGGTCGTGAAGTGGAGCTATCTTCGCGGCGTGACGATCAGCGGAACTACCGCTCTCGTCGGTGCGGGCGCCTACGTTGACTGAGAATCAATTCTGCCGCACGCTAGCCAATTCAAAGCGAGCTTGGTAGCCACAGGCTGGCTTACATCTGCTCTACTATCTGCATCGAGCAGATCTTAGGGGTGATTAAGATCGTAATGCTTAGTAATTCAGCAATATGCGCTGCGATCATCCGGCCGCAGGCAGCAGAACGACCTAAGCACTGCTCCAAAGATAAGAACTTAGTTCCCATACCCATAATCGGCATTGAAAATGCGCCGACTCCCTCTGAAGCAAACGCGGTAATATATTATATGCACCACAATATTATACACAGCATCGCACATACCCCCCTTAGACACAGCCTACAGCGGACAACCACAAGGTAAAGCACGGATGTTTAGTAAGAACCGGTAGGGGCTGGCAACTTGCTCGAATTGCTCTTATCTCGGTCAAAGCTGCGTCATTTGGCTAGCTCTGCAGCGCTTGGTCTAGCACACGGGCGACGTGCTCGGCCCGCCGGCCCAGACCGTCGTGGATCTGGTGGCGGCAGCTTGTGCCGTCGGCCACCACGAGATCGTCCGGGCCGGCCGCCCGGAGCGCGGGAAACAGGGACAGCTCGGCCATCGCGAAGGACACGTCGATCGTGTCGGCCCGGTAGCCGAAGGCTCCCGCCATGCCGCAGCAGCTCGATTCGACCACCCTTAGATCGAGGCCCGGGATCCGTCGCAGCACGGTCTCGACAGCGCCCATCGCACCGAACGATTTCTGGTGGCAATGCCCGTGCAAATGTGCCACCCGGCCGCCCTGGTTTGCAAGCTTCAGCGCGATCCGGCCCGCCGCGAGGTCGGTGGCGAGCAGTTCCTCGAAGAGCACCGCGCTCCCGGCGAGCGTGCGAGCCTCATCACCGGGCAGCAGCGCCAGAAACTCGTCGCGGAAGGTGAACAGACAGGACGGCTCCAGCCCCACGATGCGGGCACCGGCCCGGACGTAGGGCAGCAGGGCCGCGAGGGTGCGGCGCGCCTCAGCACGCGCCTGCTCGGTCTGGCCCGAGGCCAGATAGGTCCGGCCGCAGCAAAGCGGGCGCCGCCCACGGGGCGCGGCGACTCGGTGCAGGCGATAGCCCGCGGTCCGCAGAACCCGTTCGGCCGCCTCGAGGTTCTCCGGCTCGAAGGCGCGATTGAAGGTGTCGCCAAACAGGACGATGTCGCGAAACTCCCCCGCGACGTCCTGCGGATGGGCGAACTCACCTGTCTCCTGCCAGGGCCGGCCCCAGCGCGGCAGCGAGCGACGGGCGGAGAGGCCTGCGACACGCTCGGACAGACGGGCTAGTGCCGGTACCCGATCGCGCAGGTTGAGGAGCGGGGCGAGAGCAGCCGCGACGCCGGCATAGCGCGGCAGCTCGGCCACCAGCCGCTCGCGCAGCGGCAGGCCGTGGCGGGCGTGATAGTGGTGCAGGAACTCGATCTTCATCTTCGCCATGTCGACGCCGGTCGGGCATTCCCGGCGGCAGGCCTTGCAGGAAACGCAGAGGTCGAGCGTCCGCTTCATCTCCGGGCTGGTGAAGGCGCCCTCACCGAGCTGGCCCGAGATCGCGAGCCGCAGTGAGTTGGCACGGCCGCGCGTGAGATGCTGCTCCTCGCGCGTTGCCCGGTAGGATGGGCACATCGCCCCGCCGGCGAGCTTCCGGCAGGTGCCGTTATTGTTGCACATCTCGACCGCTGGCCCGAACCCGCCCCAATCCGACCAGTCGAGGGCGGTCTGCATCGGCTGCACGGCATAGGCAGGTTTGAAGCGGAAAAGCGAGCGGTCGTCGAATTTCGGTGCCCGGACGATCTTGCCGGGATTGAGATGGTTGCCGGGGTCGAACCCGTCCTTCACCATCTCGAAAGCCCGGGTTAGACGCGCGCCGAACAGCGGTTCGACGAACTCCGAGCGCGAGATCCCGTCGCCGTGTTCACCCGAGTAGGAGCCCTTGTAGTAACGCACCAGCTCGGCCGTCTCCTCGGCAATCGCACGCATCCGGGCGACGTCGCCGCTCTGCTTCATGTCGAGAATCGGGCGCACGTGTAGGCAGCCGACCGAGGCGTGTGCGTACCATGTGCCGCGGGTGCCATGCTTCGAGAACACCTCCGTGACGGCGTCGGTGTAGTCGGCCAGGCGCTCAAGCGGCACCGCGCAATCCTCGATGAAGGAGACGGGCTTGGCGTCACCCTTCATCGACATCATGATATTCAGGCAGGCCTCGCGGACCTCCCAGACGGTGCGCTGCCGGGCTGGCTCGACTACCTCGACTACCGCGTCGGGAAAGCCGTGGTCGCTCATGCAGGCGTCCAGGCGCTTCAGGTCCCGCCTCAGAGCCGCGAGGTCATCGCCCGCGAACTCCGTCAGCAACAGGCAGTTCGGCTGCCCGCGCGTGATGTCGGCGAGCGTGGTGCGGAACAGCGGGATGTCGGCACCGAGCACCAGCACATTGTTATCGACGAGTTCCACCGCCACCGGCGCGAGGTCGACGATGGCCCGTGTGGTCTCCATCGCAGCCCGGAAGGAGGGAAAGTGGCACACGCCCATCACCCGGTGGGCGGGCAGCCGCGAGAGCTTCAGCGTCACCGCAGTTGTGGCGGCAAGCGTCCCCTCGGAGCCGACCAGCAGGTGGGCGAGGTTCGGGCGGGCCTCGATCAAGCTGTCGAGGTTGTAGCCGCCGACCCGGCGCTGCACCTTCGGATAGATCCGCTCGATCTCGTCGCGATGGCTCTCCGCCAGCGCCAGCATCCGTCGGGCGAGGTCGGCGGCACGACCCGAGCCGGTGACACCATCGTCCTCGCTACCAGTCAGCGCAAAGGCAAAGGGTTCGCCGTCGTGGAAGAGCGCCTCGACGCTGAGCACGTTGTCACTCATCTTGCCGTAGCGCAGCGAGCGGGCACCGCATGAGTTGTTGCCGGCCATGCCGCCGATGGTGCAGCGGCTCGCCGTCGAGGGCTCCACGGGGAAGAACCATCCGTCGGCCTTCAGCCGCGTATTGAGCCGTTCCAGCACGAGCCCGGGCTCGACCGTGACAGTGCCGTTCTCCGGATCGTAGGCGCGAATGCCGTTGAAGTGGCGCGAGCAGTCGAGGACGAGGCCGGACCCGATCGGTTGCCCGTTCTGCGAGGTACCGCCCCCGCGCAGGATCACCGGCACGCCATGCTGGGCCGCTACGCGCAGGCAGGCCGCCACGTCGTCCGCGCTCCGGGGCAGGACCACGCCGGTCGGCATGATCTGATAGATCGAGGCATCCGTGCTGTAGCGCCCACGCGTGAACGGGTCAAAGCTGACCTCGCCTTGGATGGCGCTCCGCAGCTGAAGAGCGAGAGAATCATCGCGCGAATTGTCAGCTCTCACCGCGCTGCGCTGCGTCAAGGCGTTCACATCAGACTCCCTTTGGTCGGAGCGCTCGGTCGTTTTTCACCCATGCCGAGCTGCAGCTCTGCATGCAATAACACACAAAAGCCGAGCGCCTCCATAAACATCGCATGCACTTAAAATAGAGTGGTCCGTGTCTGGCCTGGAAGGCTTACATGCGTGCGCGAGCCTGTCGCAGCCAAAGGCGCACGAGAGCGAGCAGCTTCAATGCGCAATGTCGTACCTGAGTGGCCTCGAGTCAGCCTATGCGTCGCCTGGAAGCCGTCGTCCCCAACCGAACGCGCAGAGTCTGGATGATCCGATCCAGTTCGCAGAACCGGGGATAATGGATGATTTATAGATCCGGCGCCGCCGGTGCGTCAGTTGTCTGGTGGCGAAAGGCCATCGGATATTTCCACCTCCTGATGTTCTGCAGCCATAAGCTTGTTACGCAGGTGTATGAAGAGGATATCACTTAGCTCGGCACCCTGCCGCCTGCGGAGAGCATCAAGAATGGCTTCGTGTTCCCGCATCGCCTCTGTCCAACGATTACGGTCCTTGTCGATATTCGCAGTGTAGCGCGCGCGTCGAACGCGGTCTGCAAAAGTTTTGTAGGTTGAACTTAGTATTTTATTTCCGGCCGCCGCTACGATAGCCTCGTGAATGGCCTGATTACAAGAAAAATATCCATGGAGATTGCGACGTAGAAAATGAGCGTACATGGTGTGATGAAGGTGCTCGATGGCAGCAAACTCCTCCTCACCGATCCTTTCGCATGCAAGGCGTCCGGCAAGCGCCTCGAGCCCACCCATGACATCGAACAATTCGGTCAACTCGCTTTCGCCGATCAGGCGAACTCTAGCGCCTCTGTTGGGCAGAAGCTCGATCAAGCCCTCCGAAGCGAGAACCTTGAGAGCTTCCCGCAACGGCGTACGAGAAACACCGAAGCGTTCACAGAGCAGCCGCTCAGGAATCCGGGCACCAGCCGTCAATTCGCCTTCCACGATGTAGTCGCGCACTCGCGCCAGTAGCTCTCCATGTCGGGTCGGTGCGAGCGGTTCCGCATCGCTTCGTTCAACGACACCGTGAGCGAGAGGGAGAGCCTTGCTCTCCCCAGCGCCCGATCGCTCAGACGCAGCAGCGTGGATCGCGGCATGATCGTCAAATTCTACATCGGTCCGGCTCATCCCTTTGCGTACCAGCGCTTAGGCGAGCCGTCGATTCTTCAAATCGTCGACAAAATCATGGCTAAAAAATCCTAGTATGAATGCAGGAGAGACTCAGCGAAGCGCCCGTCGAGACGGAGCGCCCGAACCCTGGCAGGTAGAATGATGACGACGGGCACAGGGCGCCACTTTCTCAGCATTCCGGGGCCTAGCTCGGTCGCCGAGCGTGTTCGGGGACGCGAAGATGACGACGGCGCTGCTCGACCGGCTCACGCACCACTGCGACATCCTGGAGACGGACAACGTCAACTCGCGGCTGAAGACGCGCAGCTAAGTGCCGATTGCTTCGCGGGGCTGAGAGCCGGTCCGGCGTCAGACTGGAGATGAGGCCGATGGCGCTTCGCTGACCCGACCGGCTGCGCGCCATCGGCCTCTACGTTGGCGCTCATGCGCGGCAGCCGGTGGGTCCCTTTCGGACGCCGATCCTGGGTCCTTTTTGGACGCCGATTGACAGACAGGGTCGTGCGCTGGCCGACCATGAGCCCGAAAAGCGAACAGCGTGTCCGCTTCACGCAGAGCGCCGTCAGACAGCCGAGCGCGGCGAACGAGGTAGCATCCGCGGAGATGCCGCCTTGCGAGGAGAATCCGCTAAGGCGCAAGAGTTCGTCCGGCTCAACATCGAGTGCGAGCAGAACTTCGCAGATCGCCCGCACGGCGGAGCCGTGAACGAGATCCATTGAGTTCCTGCATTCTGTCCTGAGTGGGGAGGCGGAGGGTTCGCAAGCGACCGCTTGCCGATCTTCGACCGATTTCAGCATGACGTACAGATAACCTTCAACAGATCCAGAACTTTCAGCACATTGACCGACGCGAAAGCAGTATTTTTCGGTCGCTGACCTTGAGGATGGAGCCTCTCAGCTTGGGTGCTCTCTGTGCCGGACCGCAGACGCCGTTGATCGCGATCCGCCCGCGCGCGTGAAGCTCGCGCGCGGAAGCATGCGTTGTCTTTGTGCGTGCAAGGTCAAATCTGTAGAGAACAGGACATCGTGCACGAAATCTTCCAGTACGATCTAATTATATTATATGTTAATTTTTGATATGAACCGCATTATATCGAGCCGATGCGAACAAATCGCTGCGATGATTTTCGCTACTCGTAGCTTTATCCCTAAATTTTAAGATGTTCGGTTCGATGATATCATTTTTCCATTCATCAGCCGCCGGCCACGACCTTCGTGCTGCGGCGAATCTGCGACGATGCGCTGTCGGGTCCGCACAGATAGTCGGACCCACATCGGGGTTACGAAAGCACCCAGATGCAGGCTTCGATGCGTCGGATCGGTCCGGATGAGGGGCGATGCGGAGAACGAGCGCCGCGCCGCGGCTGCCGCCGTCTCATCGGAACAAGCGTGGGCTCGTGGCTGCTGTAGCTGTCACCGCCTCGGCTTGGCCAGAGCTGAGGGCCGGACGATGCTGATGCGCTGCTACATCGGTCCCGCTTTGCTTCTGCTGGGGCTCGCGTGTGCTCTGCCGGTCAGGGCGGAGGCAGGAGCAAGGCCGAGAGTTCGGATCGTCTACGAGAATCCGGCGCCGGGCGAGGCGAAGGAGATCTACCACGAGGTAAGGGAGCGCCGGGTGCTCGAAGGGCTTCAAAACCTGCTCTCGAATCTCCGGCTGCCCCGCACGCTGACGCTGCGGATGGGCGCATGCGGCGGCGAGCCGGATGCGTGGTACGCGGCGCGCGATCGGACCGTGACCGTTTGTTACGACTATGTCCGGGATGTGCGCGCTCGCGCGCCGGCCACCGTCACGCCCGGCGGCGTGACCCGGCAGGCCGCCATCTTCGGCGGGTTGGCGCAGGTCTTCCTCCACGAGGTCGGCCACGCGCTGTTCGACATCCTTGATATTCCGGTCCTCGGCCGCGAGGAGGATGCGGCCGACCAGTTCGCGGCCCTGGTCGTCCTCCGCCTTCCGCCCGAGGAGGCCCGCCGCGTGATCGACGGGGGGGCGTACCTGTTCAGGAGCTTTGCGGCCGAGGAAGCGATGGAAGAGACGGTTCTGGCCGATTCCCACGGACCCTTCGCCCAGCGCCTCTACAACCTTCTCTGTCTTGCCTACGGCTCCGACCGCCGCGCGTTCGCCTATCTGGTGGAGCGCTCCAGCCTGCCGCGCGCGCGCGCCGCCGAGTGCGCGGCGGAGTATGGCCAGTCCGCGGATGCGGTGGACCGGGTCCTGCACCGTCATCTGCAGGGCAGGCGCATCGGCCGCGGGCAAGTCCGCCGGGCTTTCCGGTGGATCTTCTGAGGGCGAGGGCATGCATCCCGGGTTCGCAGCGCACAGCGACGACCCAGGCCAAACTCGTCCCCGTACGGGGGCGTTCGACGGGGCAGGCGACACGAGGATGAGACGATTATGAAGCGCTTCAGACCGATCGTGATGGCGGGCACCATCCTGGGTGCCGTCCTGGGCTTCGGGCCGATCGAGAGGGGAATGACCGGCTCCGCGGTGGCGCTGGCCGCGCAATGCTGCGGCCCCGGCTTCCACCGCAATGCCTACGGGTACTGCCGACCGAATGCCTACGGGGCGCCGGGCACCTACCGGCCCTCCGGCGCCTACGGCTATCGAGGCGGCTACGCCTATCGCGGTGCCTATGGCCGGCGGGTCTATGCGGGCCGCGTCTACGGTGGCCGCGCCTATGGTGCCCGCGCCTATGGCGGGCACGTCTCGGGCGGTCGGGTTCGCGCCGGACGCGCTTATGGCGGCTATCGCGGCGGCTTCCGCGGAAGGCGATAGACCGGGTTCATCCGGGAGGCATGCCATGGACAGGACCGCGCCCGCCCGGGCGGACCGCCCCGGGGCCTCGCGCCTCGGGCGGCGCATGCTGGACGAGCTCAGGCGCACGGCGGCGATCTTCGCCTATCTCTGGACGGTCTTCGGCATCCTCGTCCTGCACGAGTGGATCGTGCTGTCCCGCCACGGGATCGACTACCGTTTCTACGGCCTCGCCTTCGTGAATGCGTGGATCCTGGCTAAGGTGGTGCTCGTCACGGAGCATCTCGACGTGCTACCGCGCTGGGCTGGCCGGCCGCCGATCTACCGGATCGTCACGCGCTCAGCCGGTCTCGCGCTGATCCTCGTCGCGGCCTACGCGATCGAGGAAACCGCGATCGGACTCGTCCGGGGACGCTCCCTGGCCGACAGCCTGCCGGCCATCGGTGGCGGCGGCATGCGCGGCTACGCGGCGATAGGCGTGATCATGGCGGTCGCCCTGGTCCCGTACTTCACCTTCCGGGAACTCGGCCGCATCCTCGGCCGCGAGCGGTTGCGGGCCCTGATCCTGTCCGAGCCGGCGCCCGCGTCGCCGTCAGGCCGCGGCGGTGAGCACCGCTGAGCCGAGGAGTGAGGCCGGGCGTGAGGCTGGGGCGCGGTGTCTGACCCCGCGCGGCACGATGTCCCCTTCGATCAAGCCGCCAGAGCGTGACCTGCAAGGATGGGACGCCTTCCTGTCCGTCGGATGGACGGAGACCGTCATGATCCGAGTCCCTGGACTGCTTCTCGGCCTGCTTCTCGCGGTCTCATCGCCTCGGGGCGCGGACGCGCAGACGGAGCCTGGGGGCGCCCTGCCGGTCGGAATCGTGACCGCGCGCCGGACGCAGATCGACAAGACCCTCGACTTTGTCGGCCGGGTCGAGGCCGTGAGCCGGGTCGAGGTGCGCGCCCGCGTCACCGGCTACCTCGACGCGGTCCAGTTCAAGGAGGGCGATCTCGTCAAGGAAGGGGCAGCGCTCTACCGGATCGAGCCCGACCTGTTCCAGGCGGCCGTCACGCAGGCGAAGGGCGCCCTGGAGCGCAGCCTGGCCGCCCAGGCGCTCGCGGCGATCCAGCTCCAGCGCGCGCAGGACCTGCTCGACCGCAACGCCGGCACCGTGGTCGCGCGCGACCAGGCGCGCGCCGCCTTCGACCAGGCCAAGGGCGCGGTGATGGGCGACGAGGCGAACCTGCGCACCGCCGAGATCAACCTCGGCTACACCCGGATCCTCTCGCCGATCGCCGGGCGGATCGGGCGCACGAGTGTGACGAAGGGCAACGTCGTCGGCCCCGACAGCGGCGTGCTCACGAGCATCGTCAGCCAGGATCCGACATACGTCGTCTTCCCTGTGAGCCAGCGCGAGTTCCTGCGCGTCCAGCAGGGCGGCGACCGGCCCGACCGCAGCCGGATCACCGTGCGCATCCGCTTCTCCGACGGCTCGGTCTACGGTGAGGTGGGCCGGATCAACTTCGTCAACATCAGCGTCGATCGCACTACGGACACGGTCCTGGTGCGGGCGAGCCTGCCCAACCCGGCGGGCGAGCTGCGCGACGGGCAGCTCGTGCAGGTCGCCCTCCAGACCGGCAGCCCGGAGGAGAAGGTCGTGGTGCCCCAGGCCGCCCTCGTCGCTGATCAGGGCGGCGTCTACGTCTTCATCGTCGAGGACGGGCGCGTGGCGACCCGGCGCGTTAAGCCGGCCGCTGGCGCGAGCGGGACCAACATCGTGATCGACGAGGGCCTCTCGGGCGGCGAGCTCGTCATCGTCGACGGGCTCCAGCGGGTGCGGCCGGGCATCGCCGTCCGGGCGAGCCCGGTCGTGCCCGCGGCGAGCAGGACCTGATCCGATGCTATCCGCCGTCTTCGTCGATCGCCCACGCCTCTCGGTGGTGATCGCGATCGTCACCGCGATCGCGGGAGCGCTCGCGCTCCTCACCATCCCGGTGGCGCAGTACCCCGACATTGTGCCGCCCCAGGTCTCCGTGACGACGACCTATCCGGGCGCGGCGGCGGGCGTGGTGGAAGCGACGGTGGCGCAGCCGATCGAGTCGCAGGTCGTCGGCGTCGACAAGATGATCTATATGAAGAGCGTTAGCGGCAATGACGGCAGCTACACGCTCACCGGCTCGTTCGAGCTCGGGACGGACCCCGACATCAACGCCGTCAACGTCAACAACCGGGTTCAGATCGCGCTGGCGAAGCTGCCCGAGGACGTGCGCAAGCAGGGCGTCACCGTCAAGAAGAAGTCCTCGGCGCTGCTGGGCGTTCTGGCGGTCTACTCGCCGAAGTCGACGCAGGATCCGCTGTTCATCTCGAACTACGTGACGATCAACCTGCTCGACCGCATCAAGAGCACGCCGGGCGTCGGCGACGCGACCCTGTGGGGACCGCAGGACTACGCCATGCGCGCCTGGGTGCGCACGGACCAGCTCACGGGCCTCAACCTGACCACGGGCGACGTGATCGACGCCATCAAGGCGCAGAACGTGCAAGCTCCGGTCGGCCGAATCGGCGCCCGCCCGATCTCGGACGACCAGCAGCTCCAGCTCAACATCCAGACGCAGGGGCGGCTGACCTCGGCCGAGCAGTTCCGCAACATCGTGCTGCGCACCAACCCCGACGGCTCGCTGCTGCGCCTCGGCGACGTCGCCCGGGTCGACCTCAGCGCCGCGAGCCTCGACCGCGAGACGCGGCTCAACGGCAGCCCGGCCACCGTGATCGCGATTTATCAGGCGCCCGGCGCCAACGCGATCGCCACGCTGACGGAGGTCCGGCGGCGCGTCGCCGACCTCGCCAAGGCCTTCCCCGAGGGCCTCGAATGGAAGGTCACGTACGACCCCACCGCCTTCATCACCGAGACGGTGCACGAGGTGCAGAAGACCCTCGTGGAGGCCTTCGTGCTCGTCGTCATCGTGGTGTTCCTGTTCCTCGGGAGCTTGCGTGCGACGCTGATCCCGACGCTCGCCGTGCCGGTGAGCCTGATCGGCACCTTCATCGCCCTGAAGGCGGTCGGCTACTCGGCGAACTCCGTCTCGCTGCTCGCGATGGTGCTGGCGATCGGCATCGTGGTCGACGACGCGATCGTCGTCGTCGAGAACGTCGAGCGCGTGATGGAGGAGCATCCGGAGCTGTCCCCGCGCGAGGCGACGAAGCGCGCCATGGCGGAGATCACCGCGCCGATCATCGCGATCACCCTGGTGCTTCTCTCGGTCTTCGTGCCGGTGGCCTTCGTGCCCGGCATCTCGGGCGAGCTGTTTCGGCAGTTCGCGGTGGCGGTCGCGGTCTCGATGTTCCTCTCGGCCATCAACGCGCTGACCCTCTCGCCCGCTCTCTGCGGCGTGCTCCTGCGGCCCCATCACGGACCGCGGCGCGGCCTCATGGGCTTCGTGATGCGGGCGATCGACGCCGTGCGCGACGGCTACGGCGCGGCGGTCGCCCGGATCGTCCGGCTCTCGGTGCTGGGCCTCGTCCTCGCGGGGGCGGCCGCCTACGGCACCGTCGAGCTCGCCAAGATCACACCGACCGGCTTCCTGCCGGAGGACGACCAGGGCGCCTTCTTCGTGGTGGTGCAGCTGCCCGAGGGCGCCTCGGTCGGGCGGACCGCGGAGGTCACCGCCAAGGCCGAGGCGATCCTGCGCGAGGAGCACGCGGTGGCCGACTACACCTCGGTGATCGGCCTCAACTTCATCGACAACTACTCGCAGAGCAACGCGGCCTTCATGGTCGTCACCTTGAAACCCTTCGAGGAGCGCAAGGGGGCGGGCGACGGCGCGGCGGCTCTGATCGCGCGCCTCGGCCAGCGCTTTCGCGAGATCCCGGGCGGCACCGTGGTGCCGCTCGCGCCGCCGCCCATCATCGGGCTGGGCACCGGCGGCGGCTTCGCCTACGTGCTGGAGGACCTGCGCGGCGGCGACCCGAAGGAACTCGCCCAGGTCCTGCGCGGCCTGATCGTGGCAGCCAACCAGGAGCCGCGGCTCGAGCGGGTGTTCAGCACCTTCTCGGCCACGAACCCGTCGGTCTTTCTCGATATCGACCGCAACAAGGTCCAGATCCTGGGCGTGTCGCTCGACGCGGTGTTCCAGGCGCTCCAGGCCTCGCTCGGCGGCTACTACGTCAACGACATCAACCTGTTCGGCCGCACCTGGCAGGTCCAGGTCCAGGCCGAGGCCGCCGACCGGGCGCGGATCGACGACATCTACCGCATCAACGTGCGCAACCGAGACGGCCAGATGGTGCCGCTGCGCAGCCTCGCGGAGGTGCGCATCGTGGTCGGCCCCCCGGCGCTGATCCGCTACAACAACCTGCGCGCGGTGACGCTGCAGGGCTCGCCCGCCCCGGGGGTCTCCTCGGGCCAGGCGCTGGCCGTGATGGAAGCGGTGGCGGCCCGGACGCTGCCCGCAGGCTTCGGCGGCGAGTGGACCGATACCGCGTTCCAGGAGAAGCGCGCGGAGGGCAAGACAGCGATCATCCTGGCCTTCGCGGTGCTGTTCGCATTCCTGTTCCTCGTCGGCCTCTACGAGAGCTGGACCATCCCCGTGCCGGTGCTGCTCTCGGTCACGGTCGGCATTCTCGGCGCCTACGCGGCCATGGCCTGGGGCCGGCTCACCCTCGACCTCTACGCCCAGATCGGCATGGTCGTGCTGATCGGTCTGGCCGCCAAGAACGGCATCCTCATCGTCGAGTTCGCCAAGGAGCAGCGCGAGCGGGGCGTGCCCCTGCGCGAGGCGGCCACGGAGGGAGCGAGGCTGCGTTTTCGGCCCGTGATGATGACCTCCTTCGCCTTCATCCTCGGTCTGTTGCCGCTCGTAGTCGCCACCGGCGCCTCGCAGCTCGCCCGGCGCGACGTCGGTACGCCGGTCTTCGGCGGCATGATCGCCGCCTCCTTGATCGGGATCTTCGTGATCCCGCCGCTCTACGTGGTGTTCCAGAGCCTGCGAGAGCGGGCCTGGCGCTTGCTCGGTGGCGGGGGCACCCCACAGCCGAAGAGCTCGGACGCGCCGGCAGGCCGACCGGGCCACTTGCCGGCCGAGTGACCGGCTCCGCGCGGTCCGAGTCCCCGCCGCCATGCTGGCGGCGACCGGCACGAAGGGGGCGCCTGGGTACACTGACGATACCACGGACGACAGCCCGCAGGATCGCCGCATCGTGCCAGAGCGGTCCCGCCCGAAGCGACCGGTCAGTAGGTTCGGCCGTAGGCCGTCACAGGGATCCAGGGCCGCGCAACAGGAACCGGGCGGTAGGCCACCGCCGTCGGCGCAGTCGGGTCGAACGGGATCATCCCAGCCCCGAAGGCGAGCAGGCCGGCCATGGAGCGCACGTCTTCGGACTGTCGCGGGTCGCGCGCGATGAGCGCCGCCTCCCGCTGGAGCCGCAGGTTGCAGGCCTGGGAGGGGAGCCCGTCATAGGGCGTGCAGGCATCGTGCCGGGCGCAGGCCGCGTCCAGCGCGTCGACCGGCGGCAGAGGGGCGTTGTTGCCCATGCCACAATAGTTGCCGTGGATCAGCCAGGCCGGTCCACGCGCGTAACGGGGGGACTGCGCCTCGGCCGACGAGGTCAGACCGACCACTAGGAGAAGCGGGAGTGCGAGCGTGCGTGTCATCGTCGTGCCCTCGATCTGAAGACCCGTCTGCCCCCCTCGCCCCACGCTCCTGCAATGGTGACTTCAGCGCGACCGCAGAGCGCGTATGGTTTGGGTCGTCCCCGCGACCATCAGGCTGGCGCCCTCCTGGCGGAGGGTCGGGACGGGTATCGCGATCTCGCCACCGCCGAGCCAGCGCCGCCGCGCGACGATGGCCACGAGGGTGTTGCCAGCCTCCGAGACCCGCACCTCCCGTACCCGCCCGACGAGGCTGCCGTCGTCGGTGTAGAGCCAGCGCCCGCGCAGCGTCGGCATGAGCGAGGCGGCGCTCATCTGCATCATCGAGTCGACGGGATCGCCGAGCGTCGAGCGGACGGGCTGCGCCGCCGCGCAGGCCGTCATCAGCGTCAGAAGAAGTGCGCGCCACGCCGCGCGCCTGAGCCGGGTCATGGCATGCTCCGACCGTTGCCGGATGCGCCACGGACGGTTGCCGCTCAATAGGCGCGGCAGACGCCCGCATAGCTGTCGAAGTAGGCGTCGGGACCGCACCCGCCGCGAGTCGCTCCGTAGTAACCCGCCGCCGCCGCGGCAGCACCGACGCCTGCGGCCGCAACCCCGACACCGTAGGGTCGGTACCCGTAGCCGTAGCGGCCGTAGCCGCCGCGGTAGCCGCCCGCCACCACGCCGCGATACCCACCGGCCCGAACTCCGCGATATCCGCCCGCCCGGACGCCGTGGAACCCACCACCCCGGAACCCACCACCCCGGAAGCCGGCGCCCTGGAAGCCGGCGCCCTGGAAGCCGCCGCCTCGAAAACCGCCACCGCCGCCGCGAAAGCCGCGCGCGTCGGCGGCGACGCCGGTCACAATCAGAGCGGCGAAGGCCGCAGAAGCAATCAACAGCGCTCTCATGAGACGATCCCTTCGCAGAGGACGGAGTTGCACGTCATCCCGAAGAGGCCCGGTCGATCAGATCTCGACATCGAGCGTCTCCGTCGTCAATCCGCCGGTCGGAGAACTTCAGGACCGGGACCGTAGGACTTACGTCGATCGATCGCTTGATCGGCGGGGACACCGCCATGTCGTCTGGCGGCTGCGAGTCGTCTGTCCCTCTGTTCCGCGCCGACACCCCCTTCACGAGCAGCATTGGTAGCCGACGCCGGTTGGATTCCACGGTCGGATGAGCTGCCTTGATGCGGCACGACGCCATCGGGGTCCTCAGCCGGTTGCCGGAGATGATGAAGGCGGGGGCGAATATGTCGGTCGGCTTCGTGAACGTGGTCGCCTTGCCAACGGACGCGTAGACGTCCCCGCAATCGCGCCCCTCGAGAACACAGGCGCCCTGGAAACCCGCGGGAGTAGTGTGCGCCGCCGGCGCCCCCACGCCGACCATGCAGGCTGCGAGACCGAGGCCTCCCAGGCGAAGAGCGGATCCCATCGTGGTGTCCTCCTCAAGGTCGGGCAATGGGCCGTGCATCGGGCAAAGCCCGGACGGCTGCCGTCCCGAGAACTCAGTCCGGGGGCTGGAAGTGAGGCGAGGCCGGGGGCTCGTAGAGGCGGCCGTCGGGCGCGACGGCTCCGGCGAAGGCCGTGTCGGCCGGCGTGGTCCGGCAGTTGAGATGTCCATCGTCGGCCTCCTCGATTCGGCAGGCGGAGGTCCGTGCCAGCGCACCGGGCACCAAGGTGAAGTCGCCCCGCTCGGGCGCGCGGAAGCCGGGATCGCCCTGCCGGCCCTGGAGCTCGAACGTCGGCGGGCCGCCGAAACCTTGCGGGAAGCCGTTGCTGCTGATGTCGTGGTCGAACGTGCTGGCAAGATCCAGGAGATCTCGTCCGCGCTCGTCCACGGGCAGCCATCGGAAGCAATCGAAGAACGGGAGGCTTCCCCGCGCCCCGGGAAAGCGACCGAGGCCGTCCGCCTGGACGAACTCCCGCCCACACGCGGCCGCGTCGAACGTCTTGGGGCGCGCCTCGCAGAGTTCGGGCGCGTAGCCCGGCGTGCCCGGCTCGCAGAACAGGATGGCGTTGTTCCAATGCCGGAGGTTCGCGGCCGCGCCGATGCCGGTGACCGGCGCGCGCAGGTACCAGCTGTTGTTGAAGAGGTAGATCGGTCCGCGCCTCGGGTAGCGGTAGGTGTCCGGGGCCGCGCCACGCGGCGGCAGCGCCAGCTTGACGACGCGTCCTGCGACGCTCGCGGCGCAGGACTGCTCCTCGACATCCATCCGGTCGACCCGGCCGGAGGCATCGATTGCCTCGACGCCGACCGGGAGCCAGCGCGCCTTGAGATAGTCGAACCGGCGGTCGAGAACCGGATCGAAGCCTGCCGCATCGGGCGGAGCCGAGACGGGCCGGCGGCGGCAGGCAGGGCCCACGGATGCCGAGCCCGACCAAGCGAGCGCCGGCATGTCGTCGAACCATCCGCGGTTGCCGTAGACGTAGACCGGGCCGCCGCCCATGTCGTCGAACGAGAACCAGGCGTGGGCGTTGTGGATCCGGTTGCGGGCCACATGCGCGTCGGTGGACCAGGTCTCCAGCTCGACCGGGTTATCGCGGACGTACGAGAACAGGTTCTCGGAGATCCAGAGGCCGCCGTTGTACGGGCAGGTCGCCGGGGAGAGGCTCGACGCCGGGAGATCCTCGCAGCCGCTCGCCTTGAGGCGGATCCCGTTATAGGCGGACAGGACCGTATTGCGCCGGAAGACGACCGGGCCCTCGAGATCGGCGCCCCCGAGAAGCGCGCCGTTGAAGTGCTCGTAGACACCGTGATGGCTGACGGCCCAGGGAACGCTCCGCCACATCAGGCCCGGGCAGCCCAACGCCGTCATGCGGCCGTCGCGGCACCGGAACGGACCCTCGCGGCTCAGGCTCGCCTCATCGTAGCCGCTCACGTCCTGGACCCACGTCACATCCTCGACGGTGATGTGGTCGGCGGGCTGGCCGGGGCGCCCGCGTGCGGCCAGACCGTAGCTGCTGCCGATGACCAGCACGCGGCGCAGGGTGACGCGTCGACTGCCGAGGGCGCGCACGGCCACCAGCCAGCAATCCTGGAAAGTCAGATCCTCAACGACGACGCCGTCAACCCGATCGAGGTCGAGGCAGGCCGCGTCGGCCAATCGCCCGGTCCTGCCGATCGGGATGGCGGGCCGGGCTCCAGCCGCGCGCTCGCTCGGCAAGGTCCGGGCGGCGGCTGAGCCGAACAGGGCCGCAAGCAGATCCGGCGTCTCGGGGGCCGCGAGGGCGGCGTAGAGATCGCCGCAGGCGCGCTCGGTGCCGTCTTCCGGCATCGGGCAGTCGCGGATCTGCTCGACGCTTCGGCCGATCAGCCGGGTTCGTGCGCCGAGTCCTCGGATCACGATCGAGTCTGGCGCGAGGCTCGTCTTCCGGGAGAGGACAACGTGCGCGCGGTACACCGTCGTCGCGGCCGGATCCGGCGTGTCGAGAAGTAGTTGCACCACGTCGCCCGGCAGGACCGTCCGCATCGTGTCCGTAGAGAAGGACTCGGTGCGATCGGCGGCCAGGCGACCGTCGGCGCCGTAGCCCGGCCCGGCGCCGGTCGGTGTTACGAAGATGGTCCGCGCCGCGGCCCCGAAGGGGTCCAGAGTGAGACAGACCAGAAACGGCACCAGCCGGCAGAAGGCTCCCACCACGCGCGGACGGCGTGCGGCCACCCAGGCGAAAGTCCACCAGGACCGCCAAGAAGATCCGGGGCTCATCTGCATCCTCGCATCGATCACGCGGATGACGTGCTCTCCGCCCGAAGCCCCCCGGATTCTGGCCGCCGCCCGGCCGGTGAGAGGCCGCGCAAGGCCTACTCGGCCGGCGCTTCCGCGATCTCTTCCTGCTTCTGCGTCGTCCGTCTGCTCGCCTCGTACGCGTCCCGATAGCCACGCGCGACGGCCCGCACGCCGCGACCGATATCGTCGTAGACATCGTCCGGTAGGTTGGCGAGAGAGACCCGCAGCGACCAGTTCGGCGCCTCGAAGCCGCCGCCGTTGAGGAGAACGATCCCGTGGACCTCGGCCAATCGGAAAGCGAGGTCGAGCGGATGGACGTTCTTCTTCAGATACTCGACCGCCTCGTTGCCGATGTTCTTCCGCGCCCAGAACTCGAAGTCGATGAGGCCGTAATAGGCGTCAAAGTTCGGGTTCGGCGTGAGGTGGAGACCGAGACCCTCGATCATCGACCAGACCCGCCGGTGGACGATCTCCATGCAGGCCGCCTGATAGGCCTTCCGCTCGTCCATCAGCTCCGACAAGGAGAACAGGCTCATCATCACCTGCTGGGGCAGCGAGAGGCCGGCCGTGTGGTTGAGCGCCACATCGCGGCTGTCGGCAACGACGCGGTCGATGAACTTGAGCTCGCGCGGCTGAAGCGTGAGGGGTCCGTAGCGCCGGTCGAGCGCCGCCGTTTCGGTGGGTGGCAAGGCGGCGATCGCCTTGTCAAAGATGTTGTCCTCGTGGATCGCGATCACGCCGAGGCGCCATCCGGTGCAGCCGAAATACTTTGAATAGGAGTACACCCCGATGGTGTTCTGCGGCAGCTCGCCCATCAGGGAATGGAAGCCCTCGACGAAGGTGCCGTAGACGTCGTCGGTGAGGATCATCAGATCGGGGCGCTTGGTTCGCACGAGGTCGGTGATCTTCGCGACCGTCTCCCTGCTCAGCGCCATGCCGGTGGGATTGCCGGGATTGACCAGGAAAAAGGCCTTGATCTTCGGATCGAGAAGCTTGTCGATCTCCTCGTCCGTGAACTGGAACCTGTTCTCCTGCGGGGCCCTGATGTGGACGACATTCAGGGCGTAGTCCTCGAGGTGCGTCATCTCCAGATAGGGGGTGAAGATCGGCGTGCCAAGCGCGATCGTGTCACCGGGCATCAGGAGCCGGTTCGCCTTGAGCGACTTGAACAGGTAGCACATCGCGGCGGTGCCGCCCTCGACCGCGTAGAGGTCGAACCGGCCCGCCAGCTTCCGCCCGCCGCACATCGCCCACATCAGGTATTCGTGCGTGATCCGTTCATTGTGGACCAGCATGCGGTCGGGCACCGGATAGTTGTCGCCGATGATCGAGTCGACGAGCTCATGGACGAAGGCGTCGGACTCGAAGCCGAAGCTCTCCACCGCGAAGGGCACCATGGCCGACAGGAAGGGCGCACCAGGGCTGTCAGGACGCTCGGCGAGCCATGCTTCGAGGCGGGCGGCGATACCGACGGCCTGCGGCATCCCGCCGAGGCCGGCCGGGTGGCTCATCACGCGCCGGCTCTCGGTGAGAGCGAATTGCCCGAGGAGGAAGAAGGCCTCGCGCGGCGCGGTGGCGACCCAGTTCGGGTTGCCGCGTCCGGCATTAAGGAAGGCCGACTGCGTACGCCGCGACGTCGCCTTCGCAAGCTTGATGAGCTCGTCCTTGATCTCGAACGGGCTCAGAGCCTCGAACTCCGTGAGCTTCAGCGTTTCCGTCATGGCGACGCTCCTAGGGCGATGGAGTTAAGTCGAAAGTAGGACGATGAACATGCCATAGATGGTCAACACAGTATTTCCGACGGCGTAGGGCATTCCGTAGCCGAGCGCCGGGGTCTTGCTCTTGGCCGCTTCCTGGATCATCCCGAGGGCCGCCGTGGTGGTACGCGCACCCGCACAAGCACCGAACAGGATCGCCGGGTGAAATTTGAAGACGTAACGGCCGATATAGACCGCGAGGATCAGCGGCACGGCCGTCGCCAGGGCGCCCCAGAGGAATAGCGTCAGGCCGACCTCCCGGAGCCCCGCCACGAAGCCGGGGCCGGCCGTGATGCCGACCACCGCGATGAAGACGTTGAGGCCGAGCGTGTTCATCAGCCACAAGGCCGGCCCCGGGATGCGGCCGAAGACCGGACGGATCGTCCGGAGCCAGCCGAGGACGAGGCCCGCCAGCAGCGCCCCGCCCGTGGTCGACAGGCTGATCGGAATACCCCCGACCTTGTAGCTCAGTGCGCCCACGAGGCCGCCGAGTACGATGCCGGCACTCAGAAAGGCGACGTCGGTCGTCTCGACCGCCCGGTCCGCATAGCCGAGGTGCTGGATCGCGAGCTCGACGTGGCGGCGGCTGCCGACCAGGGTCAGGATATCGCCGCGCAGGACCTGGGTGCCGGGCAGGACCGGGATCTCGACCATGTTTCGCATGATCTTGCGCAGGTACACGCCGCGCGACCACTCGCTGTCCGAGAGTTCCTGAAGCGTCTTGCCACTGATCTTTCTGTTGGTGACGAAGACGTCGACGAACTCGGCCGGCAGATCGAGCAGTTCGCGGTCCTGCACTTCCTCAAGAATCGGGTTGATCGTCTCGACGAGGAGTTCGCGGCGGCCCGAGATCGCCACGATGTCTCCGGCCTCCAGCACGGTATCGGCGTCCGCCTCGATGATCGTCTGACCGCGGCGCAGGCGTTCGACGAACACCCGCAGCCCGGGCCAGATCTCTCTGACGGGCAAGCCGACCACCGTGCGGTCGTTCGAGACACGGTAGGCACGCAACTCGATGGCCCGATAGGCGGAGGTCAGTCCGACTTCCGGGCCGGTTCCGCCCCCGAGCTCCGCCTCGTAGTCCTTGCAGGCCTTGGCGAGGTCCACGCCGATCAGCCTCGGGCCAAGCTGAGCCAGGACAATCGCCGAGCCGATGGTGCCGAAGATGTATGTGACCGCGTACCCGATCGGGATCTGGTCATTGTAGGTCTTGACCTGCTCGGGCGAGAGGCCGAGGCGCGCGATCTGGTCGGAGGCAACGCCGATCGAAGCGGAGATCGTCTGTGATCCCGCGTAGAGGCCGGCCGTGTATCCGAGGTCGAGCCCGGCCAGGCGGGCGCAGATCAGGGGGGCAATCAGGCACAGGGCCAGAACGACGAGGGAGAAGCCGATCTGTTTAGGTCCCTCCTTGCTGAGGCCGCTCATGAATTGCGGGCCGACGCCGTAGCCGATGGCGAAGATGAACAGGATGAAGAACGCGGCCTTGACGTTCGGCGAGATCGTGATGCCGAGCTGCCCGATGACGACGGCCGCCAACAGGGTGGCGGTGACGTTCCCAAGGCTGAAACCGGCGATCTTTCGAGGGCCGATCGAGAAGCCGATGGCGAGGGACAGAAAGATCGCCAGTTCCGGATAGCCACGCAACGTTCCAACGACCCAGTCGATCATAGGCCCCCCAAAGGCGAGATATGATTTTACTCCGGATACACTGCTTAAAGTAATGATTTAGACTTTCAGATGATTATTATTTTGTAAGAATAATAACATGAATAATATTGATTTACAAAAACATTTGCGAGAACGCTAGAAAAATGACGCAATGACATTTGCCGCTCGATGATGAAATGACATCAACTAACCTGATGATCTAGGCATAGCGTCCGGCGGCTGCTTGATCGGATGGGACAGTGCGAGGCCGTTCGGCGCAGGCAGATCTGTGGTTCCGGTCGCGTTGTCGCATGACCGCCCGATGCAAGCCGGTCGGATGGGTCGCGCGATTCCGTCTTGGAGGTCAATGGCGCGGCGGGGATGCCAGCGGCGCCCTCGCGAGCGCACGCCGCAACGCCTGCCCCTGCCGCGGCGGCTTCCGCAGGTGCGGTCCGAGGAGAGCCAGGAAGGCATGTGCGATCTGGCCGTACTCCTCTTCGCACGCAGTCGAGCGCTCGGTCGGCAGGAATCCCTTCTCGACGATGGCGCCGTAGTGGCGTCGATCAGAGCCGTAGGCCAAGCAGGCAAGATTGTAGAAGCGCTGCCAGGACAGGCCATGCGCGTCCGCGAAGGCGCTCCGGTCGAGCGGCTCCCGCTTGCCCAAGGCTGCGAAGAAGTAGCCGCTGCCGTTCACCACCGCACGGGCGTCCCCGGGGCTGAGATGGAGCAGGACCAGCGCCGCTACTTGATCGGCCGCATCCTCCTCCCGGCCGAGAATCGGCACCTTCAGCATGTGAAACAGAGCATGGCTGCTCTCGTGGAATAGTATCTGAAGTACGGGCCCGCGGATCGCATCTTCGCGCGACACACCAGCGGATGACATTTTCGACGGGGCGATCTTGCTGATGCTATCGATCAACTCGTAGCATGTTGTGATCGTGCGGGTGCGCGGGTCGTACCAGGCGTTGGGTTCTCCGGAGCACGCGGTGAGCCGATAGGTCAGTCGCCGAGGCAGCTTGAACAGGTCGAAGGCTGCCGCGACGCGCTCCAGCACGCGCCGCTGGCGCATGGTGTCGTAAATCTCGCGATGGGCTTGGTCTCTCGGAACATCGTACGCGACCCGCGTGGCTCGTTGATCCGGGTGCCGGAAGCCGCGGCTCTCGGTACCGCTAGGCATTGTGGCTCCGAGGATGATCAAGCAGCAAAGGGCGAAGCGTACGCGGTCGCGGACTTGGCCGACCCTGGTCGTCGCACGACGGGACGTCGGTGTGATCGACACGACGGAGCAGAGCATGACCGCATCCCTCTTCTGTTGATCGGTGGGAGGATCTCGGCGCGTCGGATCGATGGGCGGGGCTGGAACCCGCAAGGCGCCGCCGGAAGGCATTGGACCCGCGTCGGATCCTCCGGCGCGTGACCTCGTTGCGCACATCCGCGACGTGAGCCTTGAGGCGGCCGATGCCGAGCCTGCTCGGCCCGATGATGCTGGGCCGATTGGTTCGTCGCGTGCACGGGCCCTGCGAAGCAGCGGGGTCTGCCTCGGCGGCCAGTTCGCGTTGCGTAGCGCGCAGGGTTGCCCCAGTCTGGACGGGTGGTGATCAAGATCTCGAAGATGGCTGTCTCTGTCATGGTCGGACGAGGAGGCAGCCGATCGAAGGCGAGATCATGCGCACGCGATCAAAAGCGATCGTCGTGCACTCACAATGCGCAAGTGAGGCTTGGTGGCTGCGGCACCGGGCTGAGGTCCGGACCGGGGTAGCGGTCCGCAGGACGGTGGTGCGTGCAGCCTGAGCGCCCGCCTTGCCGGGGAGCGTCGTCCACACGCGGACCGGCACGCGCGGTCACGGAGTCTTCGGCTTCGCCGAAGTGACGCGTCGAGCGGTTCTCCTCAGCACGCGGCTCAGGGCGGCTCAGCCGTCTCCAGGCGGTGGGCGTCATGCCCGACCAGCGCCGGAAGGCGTGCGTGAAGGCGGAGGGCTCGGAGAAGTCCAGAACGGCCGAGATCTGCGCCATGCTCATTCTGGTGTCGGCCAGCAGTTGCCGCGCGACCCGGAACTGCGCCTCGCCGGCTAGTTGCCGAAAGCTCGTACCCTCGGCCTTGAGGCGCCGGCTCAGAGTGCGACGATGCACCATTCTGAAGCGTGCCACGCGTGCCGCTCCGCAGCGCTGCCGGGTGACCGCGGTCCGAAGGTAGCGGCGAATCTCGTCCGTGAGCGTGTTGCGCTCCACCGCCTCAAGCCGACGGACGCGTTCCTCCGCCCGTCTGCGAAGACTCTGGTCGGCACCCCTGATCCGCCTCTGCAGATGGGAGGCCGGAAACACGAGGGCGGCCATCTCTTGATCGAACCGGACGGGCGCGCGGAAGAATGCCCAGTATGTCTCGGCATGGTGCGGGGTCGAGCGCGGCAGCAGCACCTCCGTCGGTGCCCATTCGGGCCCGCACAGCGCGCGCAGGATATTGATCGCCTTTGCCAGCGCCCGCTCCGAGTGCAGCGCAGCCCCCTCGGCCTCGGGCTCGTACAGGGCGTAGCTCAGCACGGCGACGTCGTCGTGCACGCCCAGGCTGATCACCGCACCCTGGTCCCACACGCTCAGATGCGCCTCAAGAGCGCGCAACGCATCCCCGACGGTCTCCGAGTTGCGCAGCAGGACGCCCAGCAGGCCCATAGCCGATAAAGCGGTCCGCTGGCCGACCAGAAGCCCGAGATGAGGGCAGCGGGTCCGAGCGGCCGCGAGCGCCAGGAGGCGGCCGAGTGCGGTAAATGAGACGCACCTGCGCGCGCCGTCGAAGAGTCCAGGATCGAGGCCGGCCTCGGCAACGAGCGCACACGGATCCGCGCCGAGCTCGACGATGACCGGGCAGATCTCCTGGGCCACTTTGAGATGAACGAAGCCAAGCCTTGGCGCTTGGCAAGCATCGTCGAGACTTGCCTCTTCCACGGGCGAGGCTGTCCGTTCTGGCAGGCGTGGTGGAGATGACGAGCGCACAGGAACGTCTCCCTGCTCTCGAATCGATCATCCCCCCTAATCTAGGTAAGGCTCACCGGACGGCCCTGTCTTGATCGAATGAGACACCGCCCGTTCCGGATCGATGGACGTGTCCTGCGCCTCGGATGGGGCTTCGGCTCGACAGGGCAAGACTGGCACAGCGGCGAATCGGGCGGCGTGCAGCGCGATCGAGCCAACCCGGGTTGGACGTGACCGCCTCGGATACCGTCTCGGACCCGGACGTATCCGAGGTGTCGGGCAACGCTCCGCCGGCGCCGCCGCGCCACGGATTGCGAGAGATCCGACGGCGGCGGCCGCGACACGGAAGGCGCCAGGAGGCGGCGCGCGCCGTTGGCAGCCATGGGTTGGTGTCGCCTCCGGGAAACGCGGACCTGGCCGATATGGCGCCACGGACTGCGCCCCTCAGCGCCATCGATGGCTTCTACGATCCCGCGCCGCTCGGATGCCGCTGCGGGTCCTCTGGGACACGCATCACGGCGGCGGCTTCGGGCAAGTCTCCGATCGATCGGCCGCCTAGAAGTCGAGCTGAGCCGACAGGATGAACGTTCGCGGCGCTCCAACCGCGAGGTAACCGCGCGCCGCCGAGGCCCAGTACGAATCGTCCAGGAGATTCTGGACGGTGGCTCGGACCACCACCGGCTTGCCGTTCGTGCCCTCGAAGACGTAGCGCAGGCCGGCATCGAAGCGCGTCCAGTCCGGGACCGACTGCGTGTTGGCCTGGTTGTAGAACATGCGGCTCGTGTAGATCGCCCGGCCGGTCAGCGTCAGGCCCGCCGCCAGCCAGGGCGGCAGGTCGTACTCGGCGTAGAGGTTGAAGGCGGTGTCGGGTACGCCGGGTGCGGTGTTGCCGTCGAACTGGCGGTTGGCCGTGTTGACCAGCGTCGCGTCGATGAAGGTCACGCCACCGAGCAGCCGTACGCCCGCGACCGGCTCGCCGAACACGTTGAGTTCGAGGCCGCGGTTGCGCTGAAGGCCGCTCAGGGTGAAGCGGTTCGTAGCCGTATCGGTGAAGGCGTTCGGTTGCTCGATCTCGAACAGCGACGCGGTGAGTGCTACGTTGCCGAAATCGTACTTGGCGCCGACCTCCTTCTGCCGGCTCACCACGGGCGCGAACACTTCGCTGGCATTGACCACCGTCGCGGGGGCGCTCGGGCCCGCGTCGAGCGATTCGATGTAGTTGCCGTAGAAAGCGAGGTTCTCGGTCGGCCGGACGACCAGGGCATAGGCGGGGCTGAACCGGCTTTCCCTGTAGCTCGTGGCGAGATTGCCCTGGCTTGGGCCCGGACGTGTGGCGTAGCTCTGCAGGTCGATCTCCTGAAAGCGTCCGCCGATCGTCAGCATGAAGCGGTCGTCGCCGAGCGACAGGGTGTCGGCGACCGCGACGCTGCGCGCGTAGAGTTCCGTGAAGAGAGGCTGCTGATTCGAGCGCGGGAAATTGATCGTGGGTACCGAGCCAAAGGGCAGATAGACCGGATCATAGATATTGGTCGTATAGCTCGGCAGGCTGAAGGGGACGAAACCGCGCGAGTAGTTCTTATTTACGGCCTCGGCCGCCGCGACGTTGAACTGGTGGCCGACGAACCCCGTGTGGAAGCGCGAGCGTAGTCCGACCTCGCCGCTGAAACCCTCCAGTTCGAGAGGCTGGATGGCCAGCGTGTTGGAGGCCTGGCCGGTCACGCTCGTGACCCGATAGTTCGAGGTCAGGAAGTCCTCGTTGTAGCGGCTGAGGCCGCCCGCCGCGTAGATCGTCGTCTCGGGCAGCACGTCGTACTCGATCCGTCCCGCTGCCATGTTGTAGCGGCTGTCGTTGTACTCGAACGGGTTCGATGTGTTGCGGCGGTTGTTCGGAGCCCGCGGGACGGGGATGTTGGGCGCGACCGCGTTGAACAGCGAGGTCGGCGCGGTGACGTTCTGTGTGGAGTGGTTCAGGTCGACCGAGGCGCGGAACCGCTCGCCGCGATAATCCAGGCCGAGGGCGGCGACGCCCACCTCGATCGCGTTCTTGTCAAGCGGCGTGGCGCCGTTGCGATAGGCGCCGTTGAAGCGCACGCCCCACTCGTTGAACGCACCGAAGCGGCGACCGATATCGGCGTGCGTCCAGATCTGCGCGTCGCTGATGTAGGTCGTCGTGAGCCGGGTGAGCGGCTCGTCGAAGGCCCGCTTCGGGATCAAGTTGATGGTGCCGCCGACGCGACCGGTGCCGCCGCTGAGCAGCGCGGTCGGCCCGAGCAGGACCTCCACGCGCTCCAGCCCCTCCGTGAAGGTTCGGCGCGGGTTGGCGAGGTAGAACAGGCCGTCGAACGCGGTGTCGAGGTTGGTGACCGAGAAGCCGCGAATGAAGTAGGAATCGCGCTCGCTGAACGGCGGGGCGTCGTTACGCACGGACGGGTTGTTCAGCACGACATCCGAGAGCGAGCGCGCCTGCTGGTCGTTGATCAGCTTCTCGGTATAGCCCTTCAACGTGACGGGCTATACCGAGAAGCTG
>NZ_BPQM01000058.1 GCF_022179245.1 Methylobacterium gregans | reverse complement strand
GCGCGAGGACGTGGAGCGCGGTCAGGTCGTGTGCAAGCCGGGTTCGGTGAAGCCGCACACCAAGTTCAAGGCTGAGGCCTACATCCTGACCAAGGAGGAGGGCGGCCGCCACACGCCGTTCTTCACCAACTACCGCCCGCAGTTCTACTTCCGCACCACGGACGTGACCGGCGTGTGCACCCTGCCGGAGGGCACCGAGATGGTGATGCCGGGCGACAACGTCACCATGGATGTGGCCCTCATCGTGCCGGTCGCCATGGAGGAGAAGCTGCGCTTCGCCATCCGCGAGGGCGGCCGCACCGTCGGCGCCGGCGTCGTCGCCGCCATCACCGAGTAATTTTGGGACTGGGCGCGCGGCTTCGCTCGCGCGCCTTCCCGTCGCGATCTGGAAAGGGCCGGCCTCTGCGCCGGCCCTTTTCTTTTGGTCCCTGAGCGAATCGTTGCCCGAACGTCGCCGACGCGCTTGCATCCCGGCCCGGCTTGCGGCATTGAGCAGGCCGCGCGCCGCGAGGCGCCGCGCAGGAGTGTAGCTCAACTGGTCAGAGCGCCGGTCTCCAAAACCGGAGGTTGCGGGTTCGAGTCCCTCCACTCCTGCCAGTTCGATTTTCCTGCTTTCCTCTCTCCGCCAGCCCGCACGAAGCCGCCCTGTCGACAAGCCTGTCGACTTGCGCTAGAGCGGGCGCACTCCGAGATCCTGAGAGGCCGTCGGTGCGGGCTGGGCACGAGCCCCCGGCACCCGATGGCCCGTTCCCGGAGGCGGTGTCCGGGCGGGCTCGATCACCGTCGTCAAGAACCAAGACCCTGGCGCCATGGCATCGAACGAAGCGAGCAAGAAGGTGGACACGGCCCGCGCCGCGGCGCGGGGTACGGGCACGCCTGCACCCTCTCGTCAGGTGCCGCCGCAGCGCCCGGCGCCCAAGCGCGTCGGCCCGGTCGAGTTTCTGTCCCAGGTCCGCGACGAGGGCCGCAAGGTCACGTGGCCGAGCCGGCGCGAGACCACGGTGACCACCATCATGGTCTTCGTGATGGTGATCCTGGCGAGCGTGTTCTTCACGGTCGTCGATCAGGCCCTGCGCTACGGGGTCGGGCTGATCCTCGGCCTGTGAGATGAGCGGGGCCCTCGGGGTCCCCGGATTGGTCCGGAGTTGAACTGAACCGTGTCGAAGCGCTGGTACATCGTCCACGCCTACTCGAACTTCGAGAACAAGGTCGCCCAGTCCATCAAGGATCAGGCGGCCCAGCGCGGGCTGACCGACCTCTTCGACGAGGTGATGGTGCCGACCGAGAAGGTCACCGAGGTGCGCCGCGGCCGGAAAGTGGATGCCGAGCGCAAGTTCTTCCCCGGCTACGTCTTGGTGAAGTGCGACCTCACCGACGAGGTCTACCACCTGATCAAGAACACCCCGAAGGTCACGGGCTTTCTCGGCGCCGACAAGTCGAAGCCGGTGCCGATCCCGGACGCCGAGGCCGAGCGCATCAAGGGTCAGGTCGCCGAGGGCGTCGACCGCCCGAAGCCCTCGATCTCCTTCGAGGTCGGCGAGACGGTCCGCGTCTCGGACGGGCCCTTCGCCAGCTTCAACGGCACGGTGGAGGAGGTGGACGACACCCGCTCCCGCCTCAAGGTCGCCGTCTCGATCTTCGGCCGCGCCACGCCGGTCGAGCTGGAATACGGCCAGGTCGAGAAGGTCTGATCGTTTCGACGTTTCCGATCAGTCAGCGCTGACTTGATCGTCGCTCTTCCCGGCGTGGCTCTGGCCATGCCGAGAAACGCCGTGGGGGCACTCAGCCCTGCGGCATCATTCGCGGGAGGCCCGCCCGGATCGCCGCCGGGGTTCCACGGTCCGCACCGCGACCTGCAATCGCCCGTCCGTCCGCGCCTAGGCAGCCGGCAGACGCGCAATTCTTGGGAGTTCTCCCATGGCGAAGAAGATCACGGGCTACGTGAAGCTTCAGGTCCCGGCCGGCGCCGCCAACCCGTCGCCGCCGATCGGCCCCGCGCTTGGTCAGCGCGGCCTCAACATCATGGAGTTCTGCAAGGCCTTCAACGCGAAGACCGCGCAGATGGAGAAGGGCACCCCGATCCCGGTGATCATCACCGCGTATCAGGACCGCTCCTTCACCTTCGAGATGAAGCAGCCCCCGGTCACCTTCTTCCTGAAGAAGGCCGTCGGCCTGAAGATCGGCAAGAAGCCGGCCTCCGGCTCGAAGACCCCCGGCAAGGGCCCGACTGTCGGCAAGATCACCGAGGCGCAGCTTCGCGAGATCGCCGAGAAGAAGATGCCCGACCTGAACTGCGACTCGGTCGATTCGGCCGTCGCGATGATCCGTGGCTCCGCGCGGGCCATGGGCCTCGAGATCGTGGCGTAAGGGAGGGCAGCATGGCCAAGGAAGGCAAGCGTATCCGCGCCGCCCGCGAGGGCATCGACCCGACCAAGCTCTACGGCCTGGACGAGGCGATCGCGCTCGTGAAGTCGAAGGCGAACGCCAAGTTCGACGAGACCGTCGAGATCTCGATGAACCTCGGCGTCGACCCGCGCCACGCCGACCAGATGGTCCGCGGCGTGTGCAACCTGCCGAACGGCTCGGGCCGCACGGTCCGCGTGGCGGTCTTCGCCCGCGGCGCCAAGGCGGACGACGCCCGCGCGGCCGGTGCCGACATCGTGGGCGCCGAGGATCTCCTGGAGATCGTCCAGGGCGGCAAGATCGAGTTCGACCGCTGCATCGCGACCCCGGACATGATGCCGCTCGTCGGCCGTCTCGGTAAGGTGCTGGGCCCGCGCGGCCTGATGCCGAACCCGAAGGTCGGCACCGTCACGATGGACGTGAAGGGTGCGGTGGGCGCGGCCAAGGGCGGCGCCGTCGAGTTCCGCGTCGAGAAGGCGGGCATCGTCCACGCCGGCATCGGCAAGGTCTCGTTCGATCAGCAGAAGCTCGTCGAGAACATCAAGGCCTTCGCCGACTCCGTCGCCAAGGCGAAGCCGGCCGGCGCCAAGGGCACCTACATCCAGCGCATCGCCGTCACCTCGACGATGGGCCCGGGCGTGAAGGTCGAGCCGAGCACGGTTCTGACCGCCTGAGGCGAGGCCTCAAACCAAGCGCAACCGAAACGCCCGGCCGGGAACGGTCGGGCGTTTCTCGTTGGGGCGCGAGCCAAGTGCTCCGCCTCACACCAATCTCAACACCGAGGGGGGCGCCATCCCGCGGGGCTGTGCTAGATAGCGCCTCATGCGATGCTCCCTTCCGGTCTCCTCCAAGCGACGCATCCTCTGCGTCTTCCCCGCCTACACGCCATCCTTCGGCACGTTCTCGCACGCCTACCCGCTGATGGGGGGCGTCAAGGCCTTCATGCCGCCCCAGGGGCTGCTGCTGATCGCGGCCTATATGCCGCAGGCCTGGGAATGCCGGTTCATCGATGAGAACATCCGCCGGGCGGGCCCCGCGGATTTCGCCTGGGCGGACGCGGTCTTCGTCTCCGGCATGCACATCCAGGAGCCGCAGATCCACGACATCCGCGAGCGCGCGCACGCCGCCGGCAAGGTCGCGGTGCTGGGCGGCCCCTCGGTCTCGGGCGCGCCCGAGAAGTACGACGACTTCGACTACCTGCATCTCGGCGAGATCGGCGACGCCACCGACCAGCTCGTCCAGATCCTCGACCGCGACGTGTCCCGCCCGGCGGCCCCGGTGAAGCTCGAGACGAAGGATCGCCTCGCGCTCGCCGACTTCCCGGCGCCCGCCTACGAGCACGCGCCGCTCAAGCGCTACCTGATCGGCTCGCTGCAATTCTCCTCGGGCTGCCCCTATCGCTGCGAGTTCTGCGACATCCCGCAGCTCTACGGGCGCCAGCCGCGGCTGAAGAGCCCCGAGCAGATGTGCGCCGAGCTCGACGCGATCGTCAGCCAGCCCGGCCACCCGGCCGTGGTCTACTTCGTAGACGACAACTTCATCGGCAACCGCAAGGCCACGCGGGACATGCTGCCCCACCTCGTGGAATGGCAGAAGCGGAACGATTACCCGCTGCAATTCGCCTGCGAGGCGACGCTCAATATGGCCAAGCAGCCCGAGATCCTCGAGCTGATGCGGCAGGCGAACTTCATGACGGTGTTCGTCGGCATCGAGACGCCGGAAGCCGAGGCGCTCAAGGGCATCGACAAGACCCACAACGCCGCCGTGCCGATGTACGAGGCGATCGAGACGCTCAACTCCTACGGGCTTGAGGTCACCTCCGGCATCATCCTCGGGCTCGACTCGGACACCGACAAGTCCGAGCAGAACCTGATCGACTTCATCGACCGCTCGGCGATCCCGGTTCTGACGATCAACCTGCTCCAGGCGCTCCCGAAGACCCCGCTCTGGGACCGGCTGGAGCGGGAGGGCCGCCTCGTCCACGACGCGAGCCTCGAATCGAACGTGCTGTTCAAACGCCCGCACGACACGGTGGTCGGCTCCTGGCGACGCGCCATCGCGCACGCCTACGAGCCCGACAAGATCTTCGAGCGCTTCAAGCACCAGTGCGCGGTCACCTACCCGCACCGGATCAAGACGCCGACCAAGGGCAAGCTCACCTTCACCAACCTCCGCCGCGGCCTCATCCTCGGCTTCAACATCATCACGCGGGTGGGGATGTTCTCGGATTACCGCCGGCCGTTCTGGCAGGCGGCCGGCTACGCCCTGAAGCGCGGGCAGATCGAGGCGGTGTTCAACATGGGCTTCGTCGCCCATCACCTCATCCGCTTCACCCGCGAGGCCCTGCGCGGCGAGCACAACGCCTCGTTCTACGCGGCCAAAGCCGCGGAGGCGAAGGAGGCGCGGGAGCGGACCTGGTGGGAGAACGCCCGGCGCCGCTTCGTGCCGGAGCGCGAGGCGGCCTGAGCCGTCCCCGCACGACGGCTTGCCTGCGGCGGAAAAGACGCGTTCCGCCTCTTGGCAAGGCGCTTGCAGGACTCTATACACCCGCTCACGCAATCACATGATCCCATGGAACGGAGCCTTATGGCTGCGCTCCATCATGAGATCCGCTCGGGCGACCGAGCGGGATGGCCGGACGGCGACGCGGGGCGGAAGTCTCGTGGGGCCTCATCCGGCCATGTCCTGTCCGAGACTGCAGGTGCCGGCACCCGGCTTAATCCACCCGACCTGCACAGACGGGGATGACCGAATTCAACACCCTCGCCACGACCGGCACGGTCGAGGGGAGGCATCGGTTTGAACCCACTCGCCCTGGAGGCGGCCCGGTGACGGGCGGCATCCGGGAACAGGGCCGCGAAGCGTCGCACGAGGACGTTCCCGGTCTTCACCGACCGCGTCCGTTCCCGGCGGCATATGCAACCGGCGGACCCCTCTGGGGTTCCGCCAACCGGAGAGAGCCCCAGTGGACCGGACAGCAAAAGCTGATCTCGTCTCGACGCTCAACGGCGTGTTCTCGAACAACGCCGTCGTCGTCGTGGCCCACTACAAGGGCCTCACGGTCGCCGACATGCAGAAGCTGCGCGCGCAGATGAAGCAGGCCGGCGCCACCGTGAAGGTCGCAAAGAACACCCTTGCGAGCCTCGCTCTCGATGGCACTGACGTCGCCTCCATCAAGCCCCTCCTGAAGGGCCCGACCCTGCTCGCCTACTCGGGCGACCCGGTCGCCGCCGCCAAGGTCGCGGTGGACTTCGCCAAGACGAACGACAAGCTCGTGATTCTCGGCGGCGCGATGGGAACGACTGCCCTGAACCCGGACGGCGTGAAGGCCCTGGCCTCGCTCCCGTCCCTGGACGAACTGCGCGGCAAGCTCGTGGGCCTGATCCAGGCACCCGCGACCAAGCTCGCCCAGCTCACCAACGCGCCGGCGGCCAAGCTCGCCCGCGTGTTCGGGGCCTATGCCAAGAAGGACGAGGCGGCCTGAGGCCGTTCGCCCCTTTAAAATCCTTCCGTTCAAACCGATATCAAGGATAGTGAATCATGGCTGATCTCGCCAAGCTCGTCGACGACCTCTCGTCGCTGACCGTTCTCGAGGCCGCCGACCTCGCCAAGATGCTCGAAGAGAAGTGGGGCGTCTCGGCCGCTGCTGCCGTCGCCGTGGCCGCCGGCCCGGCCGCCGGTGGTGGCGCTGCTGCCGCCGCCGAGGAGCAGACCGAGTTCACGGTCGTGCTCGCCTCTGCCGGCGACAAGAAGATCGAGGTCATCAAGGAGGTCCGCGCGATCACCGGCCTCGGCCTCAAGGAGGCCAAGGACCTCGTCGAGGGCGCGCCGAAGCCCGTCAAGGAGGGCGTCGCCAAGGACGAGGCCGAGAAGCTCAAGGCCCAGCTCGAGAAGGCCGGCGCCAAGGTCGAGCTCAAGTAAGACCCCGATGGGCCGCATCCGGCCCATCACCCCACGACGGCCTATCCACAGCCGATCGTGACCGAAGCCCGCGGGTGTCAGCACCCGCGGGCTAAGGTCGCTTCAAGCGACCGGCGGTCCCTGGAACGGGATCGAGCAGGATTTCGAGACGGGTGGCGCGGTCCGGCGGGGCGCGCGCCACGGGTCCGGCGCGGGAACGACGGTTTCCCCGGGCCACCAGGACGCGGGTAGGAGCGAGGTCACATGGCCAACACGCTGGTCGGTCGCAAGCGCATTCGGAAGTTCTTCGGCAAGATCAAGGAAGTCGCCGAGATGCCGAACCTCATCGAGGTTCAGAAGGCGTCCTACGATCAGTTCCTGATGGTGGACGAGCCCGAGGGCGGCCGCGGCGACGAGGGCCTCCAAAGCGTGTTCAAGTCCGTGTTCCCGATCTCGGACTTCGCCTCGACCTCGCTGCTCGAGTTCGTGCGCTACACCTTCGAGCCGCCGAAGTACGACGTCGACGAGTGCCGCCAGCGCGGCATCACCTTCGCGGCGCCGCTGAAGGTGACGCTGCGCCTGATCGTGTTCGATGTCGACCCGGACACCCAGGCGAAGTCGGTCAAGGACATCAAGGAGCAGGACGTCTACATGGGCGACATGCCCCTGATGACGGAGAACGGCACCTTCATCGTCAACGGCACCGAGCGCGTCATCGTCTCGCAGATGCACCGCTCGCCGGGCGTGTTCTTCGACCACGACAAGGGCAAGACGCACTCTTCGGGCAAGCTGCTGTTCGCCGCCCGCATCATCCCGTATCGCGGCTCCTGGCTCGACGTCGAGTTCGACGCCAAGGACATCGTACACGTCCGCATCGACCGGAAGCGCAAGCTGCCGGTCACCTCGCTGCTGTTCGCCCTCGGCCTCGACGGCGAGGAGATCCTGTCGACCTTCTACAACCGCGTGATCTACGATCGCGACGGCGCCGACTGGCGCGTGCCGTTCGATGCTGAGCGCCTGAAGGGCTTCAAGGCCTCCGTCGATCTCATCGACGCCGATTCGGGCGAGGTCGTGCTGGAGGCGGGCAAGAAGCTCAACGCCCGGAACGCCCGCCAGATCACCGAGAAGGGCACCAAGTTCCTCAAGGCGACCGACGAGGACCTGATCGGCCAGTACGTGGCCGAGGATCTCGTCAACATGCAGACGGGCGAGATCTGGGCCGAGGCCGGCGAGGAGATCACCGAGAAGCTCCTCAAGGCGCTCGACGATGTCGGCGTCACCGAGCTCCCGGTGCTCGACATCGACCACGTCAACGTCGGTCCCTACATCCGCAACACGCTGGCCGTCGACAAGAACTCGGCCCGCGAGGGTGCGCTGTTCGACATCTACCGGGTCATGCGCCCGGGCGAGCCGCCGACGCTCGATACCGCCGAGGCGATGTTCCACTCGCTGTTCTTCGACGCCGAGCGCTACGACCTCTCCGCGGTCGGCCGCGTGAAGATGAACATGCGCCTCGACCTCGACGCCGCCGACACCGTGCGCACGCTCCGCAAGGAGGACATGCTGGCGGTCGTCAAGGCGCTCGTCGAGCTGCGCGACGGCAAGGGTGAGATCGACGACATCGACCACCTCGGCAACCGCCGCGTCCGCTCGGTCGGCGAGCTGATGGAGAACCAGTACCGTCTGGGTCTGCTCCGCATGGAGCGCGCCATCCGCGAGCGCATGAGCCAGGTCGATATCGACACGGTGATGCCGCAGGACCTGATCAACGCGAAGCCCGCGGCCGCGGCCGTGCGCGAGTTCTTCGGCTCGTCGCAGCTCTCGCAGTTCATGGACCAGACCAACCCGCTCTCCGAGGTTACGCACAAGCGCCGCCTCTCGGCGCTCGGCCCGGGTGGTCTGACCCGCGAGCGCGCCGGCTTCGAGGTGCGCGACGTGCACCCGACGCACTATGGCCGCATCTGCCCGATCGAGACGCCGGAAGGCCCGAACATCGGTCTGATCAACTCGCTGGCGACCTTCGCCCGCGTGAACAAGTACGGCTTCATCGAGACCCCGTTCCGCCGCGTGCGCGACGGCGTGGTCACCACCGAGGTCGCCTATCTGTCGGCCATGGAGGAGGCGAAGTACTACGTCGCCCAGGCCAACGCCCAGATGGACGAGAACTTCAAGCTCACCGAGGACCTCGTGGTCTGCCGTCGTGCCGGCGAGGTCATCGTCGTCGGGCCCGAGCGCGTCGATCTCATGGACGTGTCGCCGAAGCAGCTCGTCTCGGTGGCCGCGGCGCTGATCCCGTTCCTCGAGAACGACGACGCCAACCGCGCGCTGATGGGCTCGAACATGCAGCGCCAGGCGGTGCCGCTGGTTCGTGCCGACGCGCCCTTCGTGGGCACCGGGATGGAGGCCGTGGTCGCCCGCGACTCCGGCGCCGCCATCGCGGCGCGCCGCACCGGCATCGTCGATCAGGTGGACGCCACCCGTATCGTCATCCGGGCCACCGAGGAGGCCGACGCCAACAAGCCGGGCGTCGACATCTACCGCCTGCAGAAGTTCCAGCGCTCCAACCAGTCGACCTGCATCACGCAGAAGCCGCTGGTGCGCGTCGGCGAGTCCGTGAAGAAGGGCGAGATCATCGCCGACGGTCCCTCGACCGAGTTCGGCGAGCTCGCGCTCGGCCGGAACGTGCTCGTCGCGTTCATGCCCTGGAACGGCTACAACTTCGAGGACTCGATCCTGCTCTCCGAGCGGATCGTGAAGGATGACGTGTTCACCTCGATCCACATCGAGGAGTTCGAGGTGATGGCCCGCGACACCAAGCTGGGTCCGGAGGAGATCACCCGCGACATCCCGAACGTCTCCGAGGAGGCGCTCAAGAACCTCGACGAGGCGGGCATCGTCTATATCGGCGCCGAGGTGCATGCCGGCGACATCCTCGTCGGCAAGATTACGCCGAAGGGCGAGAGCCCGATGACGCCGGAGGAGAAGCTCCTGCGCGCCATCTTCGGCGAGAAGGCGTCCGACGTGCGCGACACCTCGCTCCGGGTGCCCCCGGGCGTGACCGGCACGATCGTCGAGGTCCGGGTGTTCAATCGCCACGGCGTCGACAAGGACGAGCGTGCCCAGGCGATCGAGCGCGAGGAGATCGAGCGCCTCGCCAAGGACCGCGACGACGAGCAGGCGATCCTCGACCGCAACACCTACGCGCGTCTGGCGGACGTCCTGATCGGTCAGGCGCCGATCGCGGGTCCCCGCGGCTTCCGCAAGGACACGGTGCTCACCCGTGAGGTGATCAGCGAGTACCCGCGCTCGCAATGGTGGCAGTTCGCCGTGGTCGACGACCGTCTCATGACCGAGATGGAGGCGATGCAGAAGCAGTACGACGAGTCGAAGAAGCGCCTCGAGCAGCGCTTCCTCGACAAGGTCGAGAAGCTGCAGCGCGGCGACGAGCTCCCGCCCGGCGTCATGAAGATGGTCAAGGTCTTCGTGGCGGTGAAGCGCAAGATCCAGCCCGGCGACAAGATGGCCGGCCGCCACGGCAACAAGGGTGTCGTGTCGCGGATCGTGCCGATCGAGGACATGCCGTTCCTGGAGGACGGCACGCACGCCGACATCGTGCTGAACCCGCTGGGCGTCCCCAGCCGCATGAACGTCGGTCAGATCCTCGAGACGCACCTCGGCTGGGCGGCTGCGGGTCTGGGTCGCAAGGTCTCCAAGGCGGTGGATGCCTATCTGAAGACGCAGGACATCAACCCGCTCAAGGAGGAGATGAAGGCGATCTACTCGCCCCACGAGCTCGAGGGCCTGTCGGACGAGGAGTACGCCGAGGTCGGCAACAACCTGCGCCGCGGCGTGCCGATGGCCACGCCCGTGTTCAACGGCGCCAAGGAAGCCGACATCGAGCAGATGCTGGAGATGGCCGGGCTCGACCGCTCGGCGCAGTCGACCCTCTACGACGGTCGCACCGGCGAGCCCTTCGACCGCAAGGTCACCATGGGCTACATCTACATGCTGAAGCTGCATCACCTCGTGGACGACAAGATCCACGCGCGCTCCATCGGCCCGTACTCGCTCGTCACCCAGCAGCCGCTGGGCGGCAAGGCGCAGTTCGGCGGCCAGCGCTTCGGCGAGATGGAGGTCTGGGCGCTGGAGGCCTACGGCGCGGCCTACACGCTGCAGGAGATGCTCACGGTGAAGTCGGACGATGTCGCCGGCCGCACCAAGGTCTACGAGGCGATCGTCCGCGGCGACGACACCTTCGAGGCCGGCATCCCCGAGAGCTTCAACGTGCTGGTGAAGGAGATGCGCTCGCTCGGCCTCAACGTCGAGCTGACGAGCTCCAAGCAGCAGCAGGCGGCCAACGACCAGCTCGAACCGCCCGCCAACGCGGCCGAGTAAGACGGAAACGACACCTCCCGTGCCGCGCTCAGCGCCGGCACGGTCCGAGCGGGGAGGGGCGGGGCCTCCATCTCTAAGAAGACGGCCAGCGGTGCCCGGGAGGGCGCTGCGCCGAGGGTGTTTATCGGACGTGGCGGCGCAGGCGCGGCGCGGCCCGTCGAGCCAAGGAGTGGATCATGAACCAAGAGGTCATGAACCTTTTCAACCAGCAGGCCCAGCCCCAGAGCTTCGATCAGATCAAGATCTCGATCTCCTCGCCCGAGAAGATCCTCTCGTGGTCCTACGGCGAGATCAAGAAGCCCGAGACGATCAACTACCGCACTTTCAAGCCCGAGCGCGACGGCCTGTTCTGCGCGCGCATCTTCGGGCCGATCAAGGACTACGAGTGCTTGTGCGGCAAGTACAAGCGCATGAAGTACAAGGGCGTCATCTGCGAGAAGTGCGGCGTCGAGGTCACCCTCGCGCGCGTGCGGCGCGACCGCATGGGCCATATCGAGCTGGCCGCCCCCGTTGCGCACATCTGGTTCCTGAAGTCGCTGCCCTCGCGCATCGGCCTGCTGCTCGACATGGCGCTCAAGGACCTTGAGCGGATCCTGTACTTCGAGTCGTACTGCGTCATCGAGCCGGGCCTCACCCCCCTGAAGGAGCGTCAGCTCCTCTCGGAGGAGGAGTACCTGCGCGCCCAGGAGGAGTACGGCGAGGATTCGTTCACGGCGATGATCGGCGCCGAGGCCATCCGGCGCATCCTGCAGGAACTCGACCTCGACAAGATCGCGAACGACCTCCGCGAGGAGATCGCCGTCACCACCTCGGAGCTGAAACCCAAGAAGCTCCTGAAGCGCCTCAAGATCATCGAGGCGTTCCAGATGTCGGGCAACCGGCCCGAGTGGATGATCCTGACGGTCGTGCCCGTCATCCCGCCGGACCTGCGCCCGCTGGTCCCGCTGGACGGCGGCCGCTTCGCGACCTCCGATCTGAACGACCTCTACCGCCGCGTCATCAACCGCAACAACCGCTTGAAGCGGCTGATCGAGCTGCGCGCGCCGGACATCATCATCCGCAACGAGAAGCGCATGCTTCAGGAAGCGGTCGATGCGCTGTTCGACAACGGCCGCCGCGGCCGCGTCATCACGGGTGCCAACAAGCGCCCGCTGAAGTCGCTCGCCGACATGCTGAAGGGCAAGCAGGGCCGCTTCCGCCAGAACCTGCTCGGCAAGCGCGTCGACTACTCGGGCCGCTCGGTCATCGTGGTCGGCCCCGAACTGAAGCTGCACCAGTGCGGCCTGCCGAAGAAGATGGCGCTGGAGCTGTTCAAGCCCTTCATCTACGCGCGCCTCGACGCCAAGGGTTTCTCGGCCACCGTCAAACAGGCCAAGAAGCTCGTCGAGAAGGAGAAGCCGGAGGTCTGGGATATCCTCGATGAGGTGATCCGCGAGCACCCGGTGATGCTGAACCGCGCGCCGACGCTGCACCGCCTCGGCATCCAGGCCTTCGAACCGAAGCTGATCGAGGGCAAGGCGATCCAGCTGCACCCGCTGGTCTGCGCCGCGTTCAACGCCGACTTCGACGGCGACCAGATGGCCGTGCACGTCCCCTTGAGCCTCGAGGCTCAGCTGGAGGCGCGCGTCCTGATGATGTCGACGAACAACATCCTGCACCCGGCGAACGGCCAGCCGATCATCGTGCCGTCGCAGGACATCGTGCTCGGCCTGTACTACCTGTCGATCGTCGCCGACGGCGCGGTCGGCGCGTACAACGCCGACAACAAGCAGAACCCGATGCAGGGCGTCTACGGCGACATCGGCGAGCTGGAGCATGCTCTGGCCGCCAAGGCCGTCTCGCTGCACTCGAAGATCAAGTGGCGCTGGAAGGGCATCGGCCCGGACGGCGAGCCGCTGACCCAGATCTACGAGACCACCCCGGGCCGCGTGATTCTCTCGGGCGCGCTCCCGAAGCACCGCAAGGTGCCCTTCGACGTCGTCAACAAGCTGATGACCAAGAAGGAGATCTCGGCGATGATCGACACCGTCTACCGCCACTGCGGTCAGAAGGAGTCGGTGATCTTCTGCGACCGCATCATGGCGCTCGGCTTCAGCCACGCCTTCCGCGCCGGTATCTCGTTCGGCAAGGACGACATGGTGGTGCCGGACAACAAGTGGTCCATCGTCGACGCGACCCGCACGCTCGTGAAGGATTACGAGCAGCAGTACAACGACGGCCTGATCACTCAGGGCGAGAAGTACAACAAGGTCGTCGATGCCTGGGCGAAGTGCTCCGACAAGCTGGCACAGGAGATGATGGGCCGGATCTCGTCGGTGCAGAAGGACGAGAACGGCGCCGACAAGCAGGTCAACTCGATCTACATGATGAGCCACTCGGGCGCCCGCGGTTCGCCGGCGCAGATGAAGCAGCTCGCGGCGATGCGCGGCCTCATGGCCAAGCCGTCGGGTGAGATCATCGAGACCCCGATCATCTCGAACTTCAAGGAAGGCCTCGACGTTCTCGAGTACTTCAACTCGACCCACGGCGCCCGGAAGGGTCTGGCGGACACGGCGCTCAAGACCGCCAACTCCGGCTACTTGACCCGCCGCCTCGTGGACGTGGCGCAGGATGCGGTGATCCGCGAGACGGATTGCGGCACCACCAACGGCATCCGGATGCGCGCCATCATCGACGCGGGTCAGGTCGTCGCGACGCTCGCCACCCGCATCCTCGGCCGCGCCACGGCGGAGGATCTGGTCGCGCAGGACGGCACGGTCATCGTCAAGACCGGCGAGACCATCGAGGAGCGTCACCTGCCGGCGATCACGGCCGCCGGCATTCAGGAGGTGAAGATCCGCTCGGTGCTCGTCTGCGCCACGAAGAGCGGCGTCTGCGCCACCTGCTACGGGCGCGATCTCGCCCGCGGCACGCCCGTCAACATGGGCGAGGCCGTCGGCGTCATCGCGGCGCAGTCGATCGGCGAGCCGGGCACCCAGCTCACCATGCGCACCTTCCACATCGGCGGCGCGGCGCAGATCGCCGACTCGTCCTTCATCGAGTCGAGCTTCGAGGGCACCATCCGGATCCGCAACCGGGCGCTCGCGAAGAACTCGGACGGCGACCTCATCGCCACCGGCCGCAACGTGGCCGTGGTGATCGTGGGCTCGGACGGGACCGAGCGGGCGGTCCACCGCCTGCAGTACGGCGCGCGCGTACGGGTCGACGAGGGCGACAAGATCAAGCGCGGGCAGCGGATCGCCGAGTGGGATCCCTACACCCGTCCGATCGTCGCCGAGGTGGACGGCGTCGTGGCCTACGAGGACCTGTACGACGGTCAGTCGATCACCGAGACCGCCGACGAGTCGACGGGCATCTCGAAGCGCGTCGTCATCGACTGGCGCGGTTCCGCCCGGACCTCGGACCTCAAGCCCGCGATGGTCATCGTGGATCAGGACGGCAAGCCGATCCGCCTGCCGCGCGGCTCGGAGGCCCGCTACCTCCTGCCCGTCGACGCCATCATCGGCTACGACCCGGGCGGCACGGTGAAGGCCGGCGACATCCTGGCCCGCGTCTCGACCGACTCGGCCAAGACCCGCGACATCACCGGTGGTCTGCCGCGGGTGGCGGAGCTGTTCGAGGCGCGTCGTCCGAAGGACGCGGCGATCATCGCCGAGAAGTCGGGCACGATCGCCTTCGGCCGGGACTACAAGAACAAGCGCCGGCTCTCGCTGACGCCGCACGACGGTTCGGAGACGGTCGAGTACCTGATCCCCAAGGGCAAGCACATCCACTTGCAGGACGGGGACGTGGTGGAGCTCGGCGACTACATCGTCGACGGCAACCCGGCGCCGCACGACATCCTGGCGATCAAGGGCGTGGAGGAGCTTGCCGCCTACCTCGTCAACGAGATCCAGGAAGTCTACCGGCTCCAGGGCGTGTCGATCAACGACAAGCACATCGAGGTGATCGTCCGTCAGATGCTGCAGAAGGTGGAAGTCACCGAGAGCGGCGATTCGGACATCATCCCGGGTGACCAGATCGACCGGACCGAGCTGACCGAGATCAACGAGAAGCTTCTGGCCGAGGGCAAGAAGCCGGTCGTGGGCGTGCCGGTGCTGCTCGGCATCACCAAGGCCTCGCTCCAGACGAAGTCGTTCATCTCGGCGGCCTCGTTCCAGGAGACCACGCGCGTCCTCACGGAAGCCGCGGTCAACGGCAAGGTCGACACGCTGGAAGGCCTCAAGGAGAACGTCATCGTCGGCTCGCTCATCCCGGCCGGTACGGGCTCCCTGGTGGCGGACATCCGCTCGATCGCGCGCCGCCGCGACAATCTCATCCTGCAGCAGAAGCAGGCCGAGAGCGGCGCCGGCGAGATCGAGGCGTTCTCCCCGGCGGCGGAGTGATCCTCCGGGCCTGAGACATCGGAGAGGGCGGTCCTTCGGGGCCGCCCTTTCTCGTTTTGCGGACCGCCCGGATCTCCCAGCCCAGGACGAGCTTCGCCGGGGCGCGGTCCTGCTCCTCAGGCCAGCGCGAAGGTCGCGCGCAGGGCCGCGTCGAGCGGGGTTCGCGGTTCATCGCCCAGCAGGGCGAGGAGCCGGGCATTGTCCAGGCGCTGCGGGTGACGCCAGTACGGCTCGATCTCGGCCAGTTCCCTTGGGAACCCGCCGAACGGGGCAAGCATCCGGATCAGCCACCAGGGAAAGCGGCGGATCGGCAGATCGGGACGCCCGATCACCCGCCGGACGGCGGAGGGGAGGGCTGTGCCGTCCGGATCCCAGTACCCCGCGAATTGGACGCGCTCGAAGGCCGCGAGGCGGTCAGCGCGTCCCATCAGGCCTGCGACGGACCGTGCGAGATCGGGCAGGTAGGCCCAGCTATGTCCGATGCCGGGGCCGCCCGGGACAACGATGCGTTTCAGCGGATCGCGGGCGAGCACCTGTGCGAACCAGCTCTGGGGCGCGCCCGGACCGAAGAAATCGCCGGCCCGCACGATAAGGCTCGGAACGCCCTCCCGCGCAGCCTGCGACAGCCGGTCCTCCAACGCGACGCGGATCCGCCCCTTGCGCGTGAGGGGAGTCTGCGGCGTATCGGACCCGACAATCGGACAGCGCGCGGGATCGAAGTTGTAGATCGTCCCGGGCAACACGATCCGCGCGCCTCCGGCGCGGCGCGCGGCCGCGATGCTGTTGTCGATCATCGGCAGCACCACGCGGTCCCAGTTTCGGTACCCCGGCGGATTGACCGCGTGCACGATGAAGGCGGCCCCCTCGGCGGCCCGCGCCACGTCCTCGCCGTGCAGCGCATCGCCGGTGGTCCAGACGAGGCGACCGTGCGGTGATCCGGTCCAGCGGGCTTCGGCGGCCTCACCGTCCCGTGCCAGAGCGCGCACCGCCCATCCGTCCTCCAGAAGCGCACGGGCAACCGCGCCGCCGATCCCGCCCGTCGCACCGAGTACCAGAGCCGTTCCGCCCATCGTCTTACCTCGTTCCGTATCGATGCCCGCCACGATGCGGAGCCCGGCGACGGAATGAAATTGTCAGGCGGCTTCAGGTCGCTCATCATCTTTTGATGAGTGGTGGGACCGATTGGGAAAACCAGAGAACCTTCCTGGCGGTGCTGGAGACGGGCAGCCTGTCGGGAGCCGCTCGCCGTCTCGGCATCGCACAACCCACGGTTCGGCGACGGATCGAGGATCTGGAGACGGCCTTGGCGATGCCCCTGTTCACCCGCTCGGCGAACGGGCTGGTCGCGACGGAGCAGGCTCGAACGCTCGCCGCGCATGTCCGCACGATGGCGCGGGCCGCGGACGCGTTCGTCCGCGCTGCGGAAGCGCGGCCCGGTGTCGTCGGCGGGGCGGTCCGGGTGACGGTGCCGGAATTCGTCGGCCTGCACCTGCTGCCGGACATGCTGGCGCCCCTCCGGCGGTCGCATCCGGAGCTTCGCATCGAGATAGCTCTCAGCGACGCCTCCGCTGACCTTGTGGAGCAGGAGGCGGACGTCGCGGTGCGGATGTTCCGGCCGACCCAGGAGGCGCTGGTGGCCCGGCGCGTCGGCACCATCCCGCTGCAGTTCTTCGCGCACCGTGCCTATGTCGACCGGCGTGGCCTGCCGATGCAGGTGGACGACCTTCGCCATCACGACCTGATCGGCCCGGATCGGGCCGCCGCCGACCTCGCCGTACTGACCGCCCTCGGCCCCGGCTTCGCGCGTGGATCGCTCGCCCTGCGCACCGACAGCCACGCTGCGCAGTACGCCGCGATCCACGCTGGCCTCGGCATCGGTGTCGTCCAGCGCCCGCTCGGCCGCAGGTGCAGCGACCTCGTGGCGGTGCTGCCGGATCTCGTCGTGCACCGGCTCGAGACCTGGATCGTGGCCCATGCGGACCTGCGCCGCGTGCCGCGGATCGCAGCGACGTTCGATCATCTGGTGGCGGCATTCTCACACTACACCGGCGAGAATTCCGGCCCGCCCGGCTTGGCCGACGGCCATCGATGCGCGTCCGGCATCGATCCATCCAGCCTTTGAGTTGGACCCGGAAGGGTCGGCCGACCACTCTGGCACTCGCGGAGAATCCTTGGATCCTCCGCCCGTCACGGCAAAAGCCGGGCGGCCCCTCTATGGGAGGAACTGCCCGTGAGCGCACCGATGAGCGCCGGCATCGCCGTGTCCGATGCCCGCCGGAGCCGCGTCCGGCTCGGCATCGTCCTGATGCTGTTCGTCGCCACGACGATCAACTACGCCGACCGCGCGACGATCTCGATCGCCGGCCCCGCCCTGTCGAAGGATCTCGGCCTCAACGCCGTGCAGATGGGCTACATCTTCTCGGCCTTCGCGTGGTCCTACGTGCTCGCCCAGATCCCGGGCGGCTGGCTGCTCGACCGCTACGGCGTGAAATGGGTCTACGCCGCCGCGATCTTCCTGTGGTCGGCCTTCACGCTCGTGCAGGGCGCGGTCGGCTTCTTCACGGGCGCGACCGCGGTCGCGCTGCTCTTCGCGCTGCGGCTTGCGGTGGGCCTCACCGAGGCGCCGGTCTTCCCGGCCAATGCCCGCATCACCGCCGCGTGGTTCCCCGCCAAGGAGCGGGGCATGGCCTCGGCCTTCTTCAACTCGGCGCAGTACTTCGCCACCGTGCTGTTCACGCCCCTCATGGCCTGGGTGGTCCACCATTTCGGCTGGCACCACGTCTTCACCATGATGGGCGCGCTCGGCATCGCCTTCGCGCTGCTCTGGACCCAGGTGATGCACAGCCCGAAGGACCATCCGGGCATCAATGAAGCCGAGCGCGACTACATCGAAAAGGGCGGCGCCCTGCTCGATATGGACGGGCAGGGCTCGGCCAAGCAGAGCAATGTCGGCCGGACGCTGAAGCAACTGCTCGCCAACCGGATGCTGCTCGGCATCTATGTGGGCCAGTACTGCATCACCACGCTGACCTACTTCTTCCTGACGTGGTTCCCGGTCTACCTCGTGAAGGAGCGCGGGCTATCGATCCTGCAGGCGGGCTTCGCGGCGGTGCTGCCGGCGCTCTGCGGCTTCGTCGGCGGCATCCTGGGCGGCGTCATCTCCGACATGCTGCTGCGCCGCGGCTACTCGCTCACCGCCGCCCGCAAGATCCCGATCGTCGGCGGCATGCTGCTGTCGATGTCGATCATCGGCTGCAACTACGTGCAGGCGGACGCCCTCGTGGTCGGCCTGATGGCGCTGGCCTTCTTCGGCAAGGGCATCGGCGCGCTTGGCTGGGCCGTCGTGTCCGACACCTCGCCCCGCGAGAGCGGCGGCCTCTCGGGCGGCCTGTTCAACACCTTCGGCAACACTGCCGGAATCACCACGCCGATCGCGATCGGCTACATCGTCCAGACCACGGGCTCGTTCAACGGCGCCCTCGTGTTCGTCGGGCTCAACGCGCTGGTGGCCTGTTTCTGCTACCTCGTCGTGGTCGGCGAGATCCGCCGGGTCGAGCTGCGCTGAGGCGCCGGCTCGGAGACAAACCTGTGCTCATGTCGGCGGCCGCGGGGTTTCCCCGCGGCCGTTGTCGTAGGGTGGCGGGCATGTTCGATTTCAGCCAGTTGCGCTGCTTCGTGGCGGTGGCCGAGGAGCTGCATTTCGGCCGGGCCGCCGCCCGGCTGAACATGACGCAGCCGCCCCTCTCCCGGCAGATCCAGGTTCTTGAGCGCGTGCTCGACGCGCAGCTCCTCGACCGGACGAGCCGCTCGGTCCGCCTCACCGCGGCCGGGCGCAGCTTCCTGCCGGAGGCGCAGCGGATCCTCAGGCTCGCCGAGACCGCCGCCCATGTCACCCGGCAGGTGGCGGCGGGGCGGGCGGGCGTCTTGAAGCTCGGCTTCACGGCGGCGTCCGCCTACGATTTCCTGCCCCGCCTCGTCACCGCCTACCGGGCCGCGATGCCGGAGGTGACGCTCTCGTTGCGCGAGATGGTGACAAAGGATCAGGTCGAGGGGCTGCTCTCGGGCCAGCTCGACGCGGCGCTGGTGCGCCCGATGGTGACGCATCGGGAGCTGGAGGCCGCCCGCGCCCTGGCCGAGCCGCTGGTCGCCGCCGTGCCGGCGGAGCACGCGCTCGCCGCGCGCCCCGCGCTGACGCCGGAGGACTTTGGTGGTGCGGCCTTCATCGCCTACGCGCCGCACGAGGCGCGCTACTTTCACGACCTCGTGGCGGGCCTCTTCGCCGAGGCCGGGGTGCAGCCGCGGGTGCTGCAGCAACTGACCCAGATCCACTCGATCCTGGCGCTGGTGCGGGCCGGGATCGGCCTCGCCCTCGTCCCGGCGGCGGCCGAGCGCCTGCGCTTCGAGGGCGTGGCCTTCCGCCCCCTCGTCCTGCCGCGGGCGCACCCCGCCGAGCTGATGCTGACCTGGCGGCGCGACCACGACAATCCCCTGGTCGACGCCCTGCGGGGGATCGTGAGCGACCTCGTGCACTGATGCGGTCCGGCACCGCCGCACCCTGTCCCGAACAGCGACCGCATTCACCCTTTGTCCGAACGAGGCGCGGGTCCCCTCTCCCTGTGGGAGAAGGGGCCGGTCGCGTTTCGAGCGCGATCCGAGAAACGCTGCAGGCCAGCTGGGATCGCCACATCCATGCAAGGCCACATCCATGCAAGGAAAGGGGCGCGGCGCGGTTCAGGCGCGCACAGCAACCGCTCCCCGCGGGTCGACCGCATCCGCCAGCCCGTCGCCCAGGCGGTTCAGCGCCACCAGCGTCGTGACCAGCAGGGCGGCCGGGGCCGCCAGCATGTGCGGCGCCGACTCGATGGCCCGCGAGCCTTCGGCCACCAGCACGCCCCAGCTGGTCTCGGGCTCCTGCACGCCCAACCCGAGGAACGACAGAAAACTCTCCAGCAGGATCACCCGCGGCACCAGGAGCGTCGCGGCGACGAGGATCGGCCCGAGCGTGTTCGGAACGACGTGGCGCACGAGGATCTGCCGCCCCGTGAGCCCCAGCGCCTCCGCCGCGCGGACGAAGTCGCGGGCCCTCAGAGCCTGGGCCTGCCCGCGCACGATGCGGGCCATGTCGAGCCAATCCACCGCCGCGATGGCGAAGAGGATCAGGCCGAGGCCGGGGCGGAAGAACACCACCAGCACGATCACGAAGAACACGAAGGGCAGGGCGTAGAGCACGTCCACGAGCCGCATCATCACGGCATCGACCGCCCCGCCCGCGAAGCCCGAGACCGCCCCGTAGGCGACCCCGAGCCCCAGGGCCGCGAGCGTCGCGGTCAGCCCGATCAGCAGCGAGACCCGGCCCGCCACGAGGCTGCGGGTGAGGAGGTCGCGCCCGTGCACGTCGGTGCCGAGGGGAAAATGGAGCCGCCGCAGCGGCGCCTCGACCACGAGGCGGCGCCCGTCCGGAGAGGCCTCGGCCACCCGGGGCTCGCCGAACAGGTCGGAGCGCGGCAGGTAGACGAGGCCGCGCCTGTCGACGGGCTCGTCCGAGCCGAGGACGAGGCGAACGGAGTCCGGTCCCGACCGAACCGTTTCGAGCCGGGCGCGCATCCGGAAGGCCAGCCGTTCCAGCGCGGGTCCGAGCCGGTCGGGCGCCGGCTGGGCGGCCAGGCCTGCCCCGAGTTGGCGCAGGTCCGGATAGGCGCGCTCAGGCGCGTGGCCGGTGAGCAGCGGGCCGACGAGGCAGGCGAGGGCGATGAGGACGAGCAGCGCGAGGCTCGCCCACGCCCCGCGGTCGAGCCGCCGGAGCGCGCGGAAGGCCGGGGCGCTCACGCGCGGCCCCGCAGGCGCGGGTCGGCCCAGGCGGCGGCGAGGTCAGCCGCGAGGTTCAGCACGACCACGAACACGCCGACGAGGAGCACCGTGCCCATCACCAGCGTGTAGTCGCGGTTCAGGGCGCCTTCCACGAAGTAGCGCCCGATGCCGGGCAGTCCGAACACCGTCTCGACCACCACCGAGCCGGTGAGGAGGCCGGTGGCGAGCGGGCCGGCGAGCGCGATCACCGGCAGCAGCGCGCCGCGCAGCGCGTGGCGCAGCACCCGGGCCGGGGGCAGGCCGAGGCTGCGCATGGTCCGCACCGGCTGGGCGCGCAGGGACTCGGCGAGCGAGGCCCGGGTGAGCCGCGCCACGGCGCCGATCTGGGGCAGGGCCAGCGTGATCACCGGCAGGACGAGATGGGCCGGCGCGCCGCCGCCCCAGCCGCCGAGCGGTAGCCAGTGCAGGCTGAGACCGAAGGCGATCTGGAGGAGGGGCGCCACGACGAAGCTCGGCAGCGAGAGGCTCAAGCCGGCGAGCAGCGTGATCGCGCGGTCGGTCGCGCCGCCCTGACGCAGGGCCGCGAGGCAGCCGAGGCCGATGCCGAGCCCGAGGGCGAGGAGAAGGGCGAGCGCGCCGAGCGTCAGCGAGACCGGCAGCCCCCGGGCGAGGAGATCGGCCACCGTGAGGTCGCGGAACGAGAAGGAGGGGCCGAGATCGCCGCGCGCCAGCGCGCCGAGATAGCGGCCGAACTGGACGATCAGCGGCTGGTCGAGCCCGTAGACCCGGCGCAGGTTCTCCATGGCGGCCGGGGCCAGGGGGCGCTCGAGGTCAAACGGGCCGCCGGGGGCGAGGCGCATCAGGAAGAAGCTCGCCGCCACGACGAGGAGGAGGGTGGGGACCGCCTGGGCGAGGCGGCGAAGGACGAGGCCGATCACGGGCGGATGCCCCGATCGCGCGCGGCGCTCTCCCTCCCCCCGCTGCGGGGGAGGGTGGGCCGGCCGTCAGGCCGGGTCGGGTGAGGGGAGCGACGGTGCCGGATGTGCTCGCCATCGACGCTGCGCCCCTGTCGGAAGCGTCGCACCCCTCTCTGCGGGACTTCGTCCCGCCCCCCCTGCTTCGCTGGGTACCCTCCCCCGCGGAGGGGGGAGGGAGATCGCGCGCCTGTGCGGTACCTCGTCGCCATCACCCCTCCAGCCTCAGGAACCGCGTCGGCGCGGCGTTGCGGAGGTTCGGGTGGTAGCCGTGCAGGCGCGGGCTGATCAGCGCCTTGGAGCGGGTGTGCATCACCGGGATCCAGGGCAGGTCGCGCATCAGGATCGCCTCGGCGCGCCAGAGCAGGTCGGCGCGGGCCGCGACGTCCGGCTCGCGGGCCGCCGCGTCGAGGAGCGCGTCGTAGCCTGCGTCGGCGAAGCGGCCGGGATTCATCCCGTCGTTGCCCGAGCGGAGCAGGAACAGGAAGTTCTGCGGGTCGGAATAGTCGGCGATCCACGACATCCGGGCGATGTCGAAGTCGCCGCCGTCGCGCAGATAGGCGAAATGCGTCTTGGCGTCGGTGTAGACGAAGCGCGTTTCGATCCCGAGTTCGCGCCACATCTCGGCGAGCGCCACCGCGGTGTTGCGGTTGTTGTCCGTGGTGTTGAAGCGGTACTCGACCCGCAGGGGGCGGCCCGGCCCGAACCCGGCCTCGGCCAGCAGCCGGCGCGCCTCCGCCTCGTGGTCGATCGGATAGCCCTGCCGTCCCTCGGTCTCGGGCGGGGCGCGGTAATTGTCGAGCCCCGGCGGGCAGAACGACCAGGCCGGGCTCATCGTGCCGCCCCAGAGCGCCTCGGCGAGGTAGGGCCGGTCGATGGCGAGCGAGAGGGCGCGCCGCACCCGCGGGTCCGAGAACGGCGCCTTGTGGGTGTTCACCGCCAGCGCGTAGAGGCCGAGCCCGGGTCCGAGCACGACCTGATCGCCGAAACGCGCCTTCAGCGCCGCCATCTGGTCGCCCGGCAGGTCGGCGAGCGAGTCGATCTCGCCGGCCGCGTACCGCCGCACGGCGCTGGCGAGATCCGGCGTCGGCAGGAAGGCGACCTCGGGGATCGCCACGGAGGCCGCCGCGTGGAAGTGCGGGTTGCGCGCCAGCGAGATCCGGTCGTTCGGCACGAGGTCGCGCAAGAGGTAGGGGCCGTTCGAGACGAGGTTGCCCGGTCGCGTGAAGGCGTCGCCGAACCGCTCGACCGTGGGCGGGTGCACGGGCAGGCTGGTCTGGTGGGTGAGGAGTTCGAGGAGGTAGGGCGTCGGGTTGTCGAGCGCGATCACGAGGGTGCGCGCGTCCGGCGCGGTGACGCCGAGCCGATCCGCGGGGAGCGCGCCGGCATTCACCGCGGCGGCATTGCGGATCGGGAAGAGCACCTCGGCATACTTGGCCGCGGTCGCGGGCGCCAGGATCCGTCGCAGGGCGTAGACGAAGGCCCCCGCCTCGACCGGCTCGCCGTTCGACCAGCGCCCGTCCGCGCGCAACCGGAAGGTGTAGGTGCGGCGGTCCTCGGAGATCGTCCAGCGCTCGGCGGCGCCCGGGATGATGGCGCCCCGGTTGTCGTAGGTGAGCAGCCCCTCGAAGAGGTCGCGCAGGATGTGCGCCTCGGCCACCGTCGAGGAGCGGTGCGGGTCGAGGGTCTCGGGGTCGGCGTCGTTGCCGCGGCGGTAGAGCGGGGCGCCGACGGCCCGCGCCCGCCGGGGCAGGGCGGCGAGCGCCGCCGCGCCCGCGAGCCAGTCGCGCCGCCGCAAGGCTCTCAGGCGCCGGTCTCCGGCACGAGATCCGCCGCCGCGATGCCGGCGACCGCGCAGGCCTCGTCGTTGTCCGAGGTGTCGCCGGAGACGCCGATTGCGCCGAGGAGCCGCCCGTCGCGGGCGCGGATCAGCACGCCGCCCGGCACCGGCACGAGGCCTGCGGGACCCGCGACTTGGCCCACCGCGGTGAGGAAGTAGGCCTGGACCTCGGCCCGCTTGTGCAGCGCCCGCGAGCCGAGCCCGAGGGCGAGCGCGCCGTTCGCCTTGCCCAGGGCGACCTCGGCCCGGCGCAGGGAGGTGCCGTCCTCCACCTGGACACATTTCAGAGACCCGCGGGCATCATACACAACCACCGCGAGCGGCTGCAGGCCGCGCGCGCGGGCCGCCTCCAGGGTGGCCAGCACGATGGTCCGGGCTGCGTCGAGCGTCAGGTCGATCATCGTCACACGTCGAGGGGGGAAAGAGGATCACGGGCGGGCCGGGCACCCGCCGCCGAGCGGAGACAGATCCATTACCATGCGCCGTGCGATCATCCACATCGGAATGCCGCGGACGGGCTCCACCTCCTTCCAGGAGGTGCTGGCCGGGCTGAGGCCAAACCTCGCCGAGGCCGGACTGCTCTATCCGGAACTCGCGCCGCCGGGCGCGCATCCCGACCTGAACGTCAACCATCAACCTCTGGGCGAGGTCCTCGACGGGCGCCGGCCC
>NZ_BPQM01000057.1 GCF_022179245.1 Methylobacterium gregans | reverse complement strand
GAATGGCGACGACGCGCATCGGGCTAACCCTGCGAATTGGGCTGTTTGGAGTGTATGGGTGCCGTGACAGGTTCGAAAATGGATGTCTACGGGAAAAGGGCGCTTCGATGTTACGAGCGAAGCTTATAGCTGATGACTGTCCGTGTGTCGGACACAGGTAGATGTTTCACCTAAGACCATGTGTTGAGCAGCGTAGGGCATTCCTGTTCTAATGTATTTACAGCAGAAGGTCCGAAATATTTCTGAATTAGATCTTTCAGTTTGCCCAACTTACCATAATCTGTTTCGTTTTTCAGTCTGTTCATATCGTGACGTTGCTCCAAGAACTGAAATCTCTTCTTTAAAACGGCTATGAAATCATTATCGTCGACAACCGGATGATAGATCCTGTTATCGGGAGGATTATTTCTAAAGAAAATCTCGGGTATAGGCTTTCTGAAACGAAATGTGTCTCTGCAATAAAGATCTTGTTCGTAAAAATTCAGGTCTTTGCACGAAAAGCCAGCTTCACACAGTTCGCTCGAAACAAACGCCTCGTCGTTTGGCACTCGCAACTGTGAGCCACCCTTCGCTTTCATTTCTTCGATGTATTTGAAAGTTGAGATACGCCTTCGATACAGGTAATCTATTGCCCTACCCGAAAGCCGGGTCACTGGAAAAAAGCATCGCCATGTCTGACCAACAAATGGCTGCATGGTCTCCGTCCAAGTCCACCAATCAGAATCGATTTTTTCAAGCTCAGGCGCTAATAAATCGTCTCGCGAATCGGCAAAAAGATTGAAAAAAAGCTCAATTTTCTCGAAATTGACGCAGACATCTTGTTCAATCATCCAATAGTAATCATAATTTTCCAGCTCACTTCTACATATGTACAGGGCATAATCTCCCATTAGCCAAAAGCAATTTGGCACTTGCGGTAGAGCCAGGCTCCCGAGTTTTTCAGTGGTCAGCGAGATTTTCGTTGCGACGGTATTGGGGAACGTGAAATCAGACTCATCAACGGCGAGAAAAATAGGAAATTCCTGCTCTCGCGCCTGATTGACTATATTAACAAGGGGCTTTTTGAGGGAGTGGGCTCTAATTATAAGCGCTTGCTTCATTATGACTTGCTGATCCTGAATTTTAACGCTCTTTCGCTTGGAGCTCTTCTAGATAGCGAAGCGGAGGCCAAATTTCTCTTTTAACCATTAGCGGCGAGGCCGTCGCACTAACCTTCTGCTATGAAGCGAGTGGGAACACGTCGTATCGTGTCTCACATACCCGCACGATGCAATCCGCAATCGAGCGAGATCCGATAGGGGACGGAGTAGCCTTCCTATCTAGACCGCGCTTACCGATGATCGATGCTCGGCACACTCACTTCAAGCCGGCCACGCGGCGCCAAAAAGCGCTTCATTCTACGGCTGCCGCAACGCGCACGTGCCGCTCAAAAGACGAATGTGCGGTCACCGCCTGTTCACCTCATCTAGCCCGTCGCGAGCGCCGATTCTCCGCAGAGGTCTCGAACCGGAGTCTCATTACCTCTTACGGAGTTTGTCTAGAATTTGGCGAAACAATCCTCTTTGCTCTCGCCAAACGAAATAGATATGTTCGACTTTGTACTGAGATTTCGTTGTTATGCCTTCGGCGAGTTTCCACTTGAGTCCGATCAAATGCTTTTCAATTTCGGACTTAGCGAGCGATAAATCAGGGACATCGACGCCAATATGACGATTGTGCGCAATCTCGGTGGTCGTGTCAGCAAAGGGGGTGAACAGCACAATGCACAGCTTGCGGTCGAAAGACTTAATTGCGTTCTTGAGAACCATCTCCCATTGATAATTATGTTCCAGCACATGCCTCAAAAGGATGCCGTCTGAGCGCGTTTCATAATTGCAAAGATCAACGATCTTGTCCGCGAATGGAGTTCTGCTCCCATCAACGCCTACATATTTGCTCAGGCAGAATATTTTGAAGCCGCCCCGTCCACATCCCCAATCTTCTACGACGTCGGTATCGGCAAAGAAGGATGCGGCCATCCGATATGTAGTTGCTTCAGCGTAGAGAGAAGGCGCCGGATCCTTATCTGGAATGCCCTTATACCACTCGTTCCATTTTCCAGCGTTGCTGTCGGTGTCCGCAGATTTCTGGGTCACTGAAGGTAATCCTGCCGATGGTATTTCGCGACTTCTAATTTCAGTTAGGTAGCATTACGGCTGCCAACTTGGTGATTTCCTCGTCTGGCAGTTCGCGAACCGTTGCGAGTGCCCAGAGATCGAAGTTCATTGGTCTTCGTCTGGCGAAAACTTTCGCGAAGCCAGCCTCCGCCAAAGCCGCTACTAATGTTTTCATCGTGAAACCGCCCCGATGCGCCATGTAGTGATTGCCGCGGGCAATCGAGGCGCGATGGCCGTACAGAATATCCAGTGGGGAGATAGGTCCCATCCCTGAATGGTATGCCGGATCTAAAAGCTTGTCTTCCGCAACAAGCTTGGCCACTGCTTGCAGATCCGGGCAGGTTATCAGCGCAAACCCTTCCTCGTCCAGAACTCGCTTGAACTCCTTCAAAGCGATGGGAACCTCGTGAGGATAAAGATGCTCGATATTATGCGAAGAAAAGATACTATCGACTGCTTTGTTTTCAATTGCGCTCATGTCAGTCATTGAGCCAAGATAATCAGGCTTGACGGATGCGTCGATGTCGAGCCGAACTTCCTTCCAAGTTCCATCTTGAAAAAACTGCGGCATTCCACGGATGTCCTTCGGTCCGCAGCCTACATGTAAAACCTTTTTCATATGCTGCGCACCCCTAATCCTGTTTTTCTAACCCGAAGGTCTGAAAGCGCGACTCGGGAAGTTATCTTCGATGAGGGATAGAAACGCAAAGAAAAGGCCGCCCCGATAAGGGCGGCCTCTTCCTCGCCTACTTCGTCAGATTAGACGATGATGTCGCCAGCAACGACCGTACCGGAGGTCAGACGGATCGCGTTGTCGGTCACCGAGAGGCCGGCCGTACCATCGGCGGTACCATCGAACAGGAACCCGCCGCCGACGCCACCGGCGTTCGCAACGAACGCGTACCGCACGCCACCGGTGATCGCAGCGTTAGCAGCAGCATAGGCCGAAGCGAAGTCGCTGCCGTTGGTGTTGGTGACGCTGGCGAAGTTAGCACCGCCGGCAACACCGAGACCAATCGAGTCGGCGGTCGACGCGAAGTCGGTGATCGTGTCGATCGTCGGAGCCGAGACCGAAGAGATCTGGCTGTCGCCCGCAGCGAAGCGGAACGTGTCGTTGCCAGCACCGCCGGTCAGCGAGTCAACACCAGCGCCACCCGTGATCGAGTCGGTGCCCGCACCAGCGAGGACGATGTCGCTGCCGGCACCGGTCGAGATCGTGTCGTTGCCCGCGCCACCAGCAATCGAGTCGTTACCGGCGCCGGAGACAACGCCAGCCCCGCCAGCGGCGAGATTGTAGATGTAACCGGTCGAGGACAGGTTCGTCACAGTCGCGCCAGCCGCGACGTTGATCGACTCGATACCCGTCAGATTGCCGCTGATGGTCGCAGTGGCGGTGACGTTGATGGAGTCGTTGCCAGCGCCACCATCGATGTTGGAGGCCGTCGAAGCGCCGACGACGAACACGTCATCGCCCAGGTTGCCGAACAGATTGTCGGTGCCGGCCGAGATGGTGATCGTGTCGTTGCCCTGACCACCGTAGACGGTGTCGTTGCCCGAACCGCCGGTCAGCTGGTCATTGCCCAGGTTGCCGTAGATCACGTTGGCACCGGTGCCCAGAATGCCGTTGTTGGCAACGGTGGTGTAATCGACCGTGTCGTTGTCCTGGCCACCGAAGACGGTGTCGTTGCCAGCCGAGCCAACCACCAGATCGGCACCGAGGTTGCCGTACAGCAGGTCAGCACCGCCGCCGCCGTTGAGCGTATCGTTGCCCTGACCGCCGAACAGACGATCAGCACCAGCGCCGCCAGTCAGCGTGTCGTTGCCAAGGTTGCCGTAGATCAGCAGCGAGCTGGCCGAGCTCGTGCCAGCGTAGGTGACGGTGTCGTCATCCTGGCCACCGTAAACGGTGTCGCTGCCAGCAAGGACGAAGCCCACATCGGCGCCGGTGATCTGATCGAGGCCGGTGTTGCCATAGATGATGTCAGCACCGCCGCCACCGTTGATGGTGTCGTTGCCAGCGGCGCCGCGGATGGTATCCGCCTCGTCGGTACCATTGAGCGTGTCGGCAGAAGCCGAACCGGTGAAAATCGCCATTTGAATGCCTCCGAAGGGCGTGGTGAAACCATCCACTCGCGGACGAAACCAGACTTCCCAGCCCGCCCCTCCCCCAATAGGGACGTTCGGAGGCGTGTTGTAGGATCCGGGAAATCGGACACCGCTACCGCGAGTTGGAATGGGCATAGCGGAGGGATGCGGCGGCAATCAAGCGGGAAAGCGGCCTGTCCGAGGCTGAACCGAATATGCCCCACAGGGAGTGTCCGAAAAGCAACGGCCGAGCAGGGGGGCGCCCGAAAGAATCCAGAGCGTAGAGCAGCGTCCGGAACGACTCTAATTGGTACGTTCACGTACGGCCTGGACTTGCTTCTGGCAGATCGTCCCTTGCGGAAGTGTGAAGGGAAGATGAAAGATTTGCCGTTAGGGGGCTTTTTCGTCCACCACCATACCGCGCACGCGGGCGAGCAGCGGCACGGTCAGGGTGGCCGGGTGGCTGATGCCGTGCTCCCAGAGGCCGTCCTCGCCCCAGCAATCGCCGTGGTCGCCGCAGAGCAGGATCGTCGCGTCCGAAAACGCCTCCAGCAGGGGGGCGAGGCGCCCGTCCACGAATTCGAGGCAGGCGCGCTGACGGGCGCGGCAATCCTGCGCCCGGTCGGCGCTCTGGAAGGGCTCGCAGGGGTTGTCGGCCCGGTCCCAGGGGGCGCCCGCGTGCCAGTAGGGCACGTGGGTCTCGCCCACATTGAGGAAGCAGAAGACGTTGCCGGGATGGCGCAGCCGGGGCTCCAGCCAGGCGAGCTGCCGGTCGAGGCTCCAGGTGTCGCCGGGATAGAAGAAGGCGCCGAAGGGCTCGGTGAGGTGGCGGCCCGTGGGGGTGGCGGGATCGAACCAGCCGACCGAGCCGGTGCCGAAGGTCCGGAACCCCTCGCGGGCGAAACCCTCGACGATGTTGCGGCCGCGGAGCGCGTAGCCCTCCGTGCCCTTGCCCGGGTGGCCTCCGCCGACGAGCTTGAACAGCTTGCCGAATTTCGGGTTCAGCACCGGCTGACGCAGATGCGCGAGGCCGGGGGTGAAGCCCACGAACATCGCCGCGTGCGAGCCGTAGGTGTAGTAGCTCGGCGCCTGCGCCTTGTGCAGCGGGCCGACCCCCTTCAGGGCAGGGGCGCGGGCCGCCGCGAAGGTGTCGTAGCGGCAGGAATCCAGCGTGACGAAGAGGACGCTGTCGCGGGTCTGCCGGGGAACGCTCACTGGACATCGCCTCCGATTCGCGCGACGGGCTTGGCCTCGCGATAGGGGAGGGGGCGGCGCGATGCAACGGGGGGACGACGGGCCTGTGGCGCTCCTCGCCTGGGAGCTCGGGGCCGGGTTCGGCCACGCGCGGCGCCTGCTCACCGCCGCCCGCGGGCTGATCGCGGTGGGCTTCCGGGTCCGCGTCTGCCAGCGCGAGCTCTGGGCCTGCGCCGAGGAGTTTTTGGAATTGGGCGTTCCGAACTTCCAGGCGCCCCACCACCGCACGCAGCTGCCGCCGGGCACCACCTTCCGCGCGCGGGGCTACGCCGACATGATGGCGGTCACCGGCTACCAGAGCGTCGAGGGGCTCCTGCCCACCGTGCTCGGCTGGGACGCGCTGATCGACGCGGTCCGGCCGGACGTCGTCGTCGCCGACTACGCGCCGATGCTGGCGCTCGCCGCCCACGGCCGGGTGCCTCTGGTCGCGATCGGCGACGGATTCGTGCTGCCGCCGACCGAGGGCGACCGGTTTCCGGTGCTGCGCGCGGGAACCGCGATGGCCGACGAGGCCGTTCTGGCGAGAAACGCGGGTTTGGTGCTGGTTACCCGTCGGCAAACGGGGCTGGTTTCGCTGCCCAAACTCATCGGCGGACAGGCCCGCGTGGTCTGCACCTACCCGGAGAGCGACGTCTACGCGGGCCAGCGCGAGACCCCCGCGGCGGGGCCCCTGACGGTGCCGGGGGGCCCGCTGGCCCCGGCTCCCGGGGGCGCGGTATTCTTCTACCTCGCGGCCGATTTTCCCCATACGGCCAAACTCTTACAGGCGCTCTGCGATTCCCGGCTGCCGGCCGAGGGTTTCGTGCGCGACGCGCCCGAATCGCTCCGCGCGGCGCTGCGCGCCAACGGAATCCGCCTGCACGACCGGCCGCCGCCGCTTGGCGACGCGCTGGCCCGGGCCGGGCTCGTGGTGCATCACGGCGGCATCGGCACGATCGAATCCTGCCTCGCCGCCGGCCGCCCGCAGCTCCTCCTGCCGCGCCATTTCGAGCAGACGCTGAACGCGGAAGTGCTTGTGGCTCAAGGGGTTGCGCGGCGCCTGCCGGTGCCCTTCACCCTCGCCGAGGCCCGCGCGCAGCTCGCTGAGTCGGCCCGTTCGCCCGACCTCCTCGCCCGCGCGCAAGGGGTCGCCGACGCCCTCGCCGGACGTCCGGGGAGCCTCGACACCCTCGTCACGGCCTGCCGCGCGCTCGCCGCCTGAGACCGATTCCGAGACGCCGATGCGCATCCTCCTCGTCCACCAGAACTTCCCGGGCCAGTACAAGCACATCGCCGAGGCGCTGGGCCGCGATCCCGCGCACGAGGTGGTGGCGCTCGGGGTCCACCAGCGCCCGGTCCCCGCGGGCGTGCGGGTGGTGCGCTATGCGATGCAACGCCCGGCCTCGACGGTGCACGCCTTCGCGCACGATTTCGAGGGCAAGATGGTCTACGGCGAGGCCTGTGCCCGCGCCGCGATGGCCCTGAAGGCCGAAGGGTTCTGGCCGGACATCATCTGCGGCCATCCAGGCTGGGGCGAGACGCTCTTCCTCAAGGACGTTTGGCCCGACGCCAAGATGCTGAGTTTCCAGGAGTTCTACTACCAGGCGGCCAACGCCGACTTCAACTTCGATCCCGCCTTTCCAGTCACCGATCCGGCGGCGTACTGGCGCCTGCGGGCGCGCAACGCCGCTTTCCTCGTCGGCCTGGAGGCCTCGGACTGGAACGTCAGCCCGACGCGCTGGCAGTGGAGCCAGCTTCCCGAATTCGGCCGCGCCCGAACCTCGATCATCCACGACGGGGTCGATACGCAGGCGGTGCGAGCCAACCCGAACGCCTCGATCACGCTCGGGCGGGCGGGTGTCTGCCGTCCGGGCGACGAGATCGTCACCTTCATCAACCGCAATCTCGAGCCCTATCGCGGCTACCACATGTTCATGCGGGCCTTGCCCGAGATCCTGCGTCGCCGTCCGAAGGCGCGCGCGGTGATCGTCGGTGGAAACGAGGTCAGCTACGGTGCAGCGCCGGGCGGCGGCCGCTCATGGAAGGACATCTATCTGAGTGAGGTCGCGGACAAGCTCGACATGAGCCGCGTGCATCTCGTCGGCAAGGTGCCCTACCCGACCTACCTCAACCTGCTTCAGGTCTCGGCAGCCCACGTCTACCTGACCTATCCGTTCGTCCTGTCGTGGTCGATGCTCGAATCGATGGCCGCCGAGTGCCTTGTCATCGGCTCGCGCACCAAGCCGGTCGAGGAGGTCATCGAGCACGGTCAAAACGGCCTGCTGGTCGATTTCTTCTCGCCCGACGCGATCGCGGCTTCCGTCGTCGAGGCGCTGGCCAACCCGAAGGCTTACCGCGAGATGCGCCGGGCCGCGCGGCGCACCGTGGTGGAGCGCTACGACCTCGCCTCGATCTGCTTGCCGGCGCACCTGCAGCTGATCAGCGACGTCGCTGCAGGGCGCACGCCCATCACCGAGGCATGAGATCCTGCGGCGGGGGAGGGGATTCAAACCCGCGCTTACAGGAAACCGGCGCAGGCCGCCGCGATCGGTCCCACAGGATCCGGTACCCGTCGCGCCGCGAGATCGCGGGCAGCCCGGGCAGCCCGGGCCTGCAGGTCGCCGTCGGCGAGCATGCCCTTGAGGACGCGCGCCAGCGTCCCGGCCTCCGGCGCCGGGCTGACACCGACGCGCACCGCCGAGCCGAAGCGTTCCAGGCCGCGGGCCGTGATGGCGTGCTCGAGATTATGCGGGATCACGAGTTGCGGCGTACCGGCCAGCACCCCCGCATAGGCGGTGCCGAGGCCGGCATGGTGCACGAGCACGCGCGTAGCCGGCAGCGCCACGGCGAAATCGGCGGGCTTGCGATGGACGCCGACGTTGCGCGCGCAACGCGCCGCGACCGCCTGCGGATCGAGGCCCTGCACGTAGACCTCCGCCCGCAACCCGAGATTACCCGCCGCCGCGAGCGTCGGCGCCAGCGCCGGATGGTTGCCCTGGAAGTAGCAGAACGCGGCCGGGCCGCGCCGGTCGGACACCGGAGGCCCCTCGGGGATCACCGGAACATTGAAGGGCCAGACCACCGGCTCGGTGCGCGCGCTGCCGTAGGGGTCGAACTCGGCAATCGTGCAGGGAAAGCTGTACTCGCCCTGGAACAGATCGGCAAAGAAATCGACCGCCGCACCCTGCTGACGTGCCCGCACCGCGTTCACTGCCGTGAGCAGGCGCCCTTCCTGCGCGCGACTCCTCGGCCCGACCACCGTCTCCCAGGGCCGCATCGGTGGCAGGACCCGGCCGCCGGGCGGGATCGTGTAGCCGTTGCCCACCACGACCGTCGGTACACGGCCGGCGGAGGCGAGGCGCAGAGTCGGCGCAAAATCCGAGACGATGAGGTCGGGCTTGATCCCATCCAGCAGTGCCGCCGCGCGAGCGGTCAGCGCTTCGAGGCGCGCCAACTCGGCGAAGCCGAACAGCGCGATCACGTCGGCGAAGGTGTGGGTCGGGACCTGGCGCGATTCGGGGTCGGTCGGCGCCGCCCAGACCACCCCCTGCACGATCTCGGCGGCCTCGCCAAAGCTCCGGCGAACGAGCGGAACGCCGAGGGCGAGGTCCGGGAGGGCGAAGACGAGGCGGCAACCCTCGAGCCGCTGCGCCACCGCGATCAGGCGGTTGAGGTGCCCGAGGCCGGCACCGAACTCGTAGGTGAGAAGGACGGTCCGCATCGTACCGGCGGTCTGAGAGAATCGGGGATGGATCAGGCCGCGGCCCGGACAGACAGACGCCGCGGCACCCGGTCGGCCCCGGCTGCCGCGGCGTTGATGAGGATCTCTGCCGGGCGCGCGAAGCGCCCGGTGACGAAATCAGGAGGCGTTCAGCGCTCGTGGCCGGCGGTCGAGGTTGTCTCGCGAATCGGCGCGAACAGGTAGTCGATCACCCGCCGCGAGCCGGTCTGGACCTCGACGGTCGCGGTCATGCCGGGCGTGAGGGGCAGGTCCTTGCCGTCGACCAGCAGCGACGTCTTGTTCAGTGCGATCACCACCGGGAAGACGAGGTTCTGGGCGGCCGGCGTCGACGAGAAGATCGAGCTGTTCTGGGCCCGCGCGGCGGTCGCCGCGTCGGAAGTCTGCGAGGCGTCCTTGGCGTCCACCGCGTCGCGCGACACCCGCACCACGCGACCGTCGAGAGTGCCGTAGCGGGTGAACGGGAAGGCGTTGACCTTGATCGTCGCCTCCTGGCCGACCTCGACGAAGCCGATATCGGTGTTCTGCACGAGGGCCTCGATCTCGATATTGCCTTCGCTCGGCACGATCACCATCAGCGGCTGGCCAGTGGTGACGACCTGGCCGATCGTCGTCACGGCGAGCTGCTGGACGGTGCCGCTGATCGGGGCGCGGAGCGTCGTGCGGTCGACGCGGAAGCTCGCCTTGGCGAGATCCTCCTTGAACCGGTCGAGCTTGCGCTGCGCATCGGTCAGCTTCTGGGCCTGCTCGGCCACCGACTGCTTCTGGAGCTGCTCCAGCTTCTTCGCGAGCGAGATGCCGGCGGCCTCGGCCTGCATCATCTGGCCCTTGTCGTAGGCGAGGTTCGTGAGTTCGCTCTCCAGCGCCTGCTGCGATTCGAGCAGCGCGGCGCGGGTGCCGGCGGCGCGCACCACGAGCTCCTGCTTCATGCCGAGACGCTCCTTCAGGACGTCGATCAGGCGCGTGCGGGCGGCGACGCTGCCGGCGAGCCGGGACTTGAGCGCGTCGTTCTCGCCGACCTGACCCTCGAGGCTCGCCTTGGCCGACATGTACTGGGCGAACTCGGCGGCGAGCACGCTCTCCTCGCGCAGCCGGATCTCCGGGCCGATATCCTCCGGGAAGTCGACCTTCGGCGGTGCCGTGGCGCCGTTCTCGAAGGCCTTGATCTCGGCCTGCCGGCGGGGGATCTCGGCGCGCAGGGACCAGATGTCCCAGGACGAGGCCTGCTTGTCGGCGTTCGCCACGGTGGGGTCGAGTTCGAGCAGGATGTCGCCCGCCTTCACCTGCATGCCGTTCTCGACGCGGATCGACTTCACGGCCCCTGGGTCGAGCGGCTGGATCACCTTCGAGCGGCCCGCCACCTGCACGCGGCCGGTGGCGATGGCGAAGATGTCGAGCTTGGCAAAGCAGCTCCAGAGGAGGGCGGCCGCGAGCGCGCCGCAGAGCAGCCAGAGCGCGGCGACGCGCTGCGGCGAGGGGGGCGTCTCAAGGATCTCGAGGTGGGCGGGCAGGAACTCGGTGTCGTCCGAGCGACCCGAGAGCAGCGAGGAACCCGAGATGTAGGTGCGCATCCGCCCGGTGACCGGCGCGGCGCGCACCGCGACCGCCTTGCCGATGGCGTTGGCGCGACTGACAACGAGATCGTTCATGCCGCGATGGTCTCCCCGGATTGCAGGCGCCACAGACGGCCGTAGAGGCTGGTCGGCTTGGCCAGCAGCTCGGCGTGCGACCCGTCCTCGACCAGCACGCCGTCCTTCAGCGCGATGATGCGGTCGGCCTCGCGGACCGCGGCCAGACGGTGGGCGATGATGATGACCGTCCGGTTGCGGACGATGTGGCGCATGTTCTCCTGGATGATGCGCTCGCTCTCGTAGTCGAGGGCCGAGGTCGCCTCATCGAAGATCAGGATGCGCGGGTTGATGGCGAGCGCGCGGGCGATGGCGAGGCGTTGGCGCTGGCCGCCCGAGAGGTTGCCGCCACGCTCTTCGATGCGGGTGTCGTAGCCGAGGGGAAGGCGGTTGATGAACTCGTCGGCGCCGGCCAGTCGGGCCACCGCCACCACCTGAGCCCGCGACATGGCGGGGTTGGCGAGCGCGATGTTCTCGTGGACCGTGCGGTTGAACAGCAGGTTCTCCTGCAGCACCACGCCGATCTGGCGGCGCAGCCAGGTAGGGTCGACCTGCGCGATATCGATGCCGTCGACGAGCACCTGCCCCTTCTCGGGCTGGTAGAGGCGCTGCATCAGCTTGGTCAGCGTCGACTTGCCCGAGCCCGAGGGACCGACGATGCCGACGACCTGCCCCGCCGGGATGTCGAGCGAGATGTTCTTCAGCACCTCGTTGCCGCCCTGCTGGTAGCGGAACACGATGTTGCGCAGCTGGATGCCGCCGCGGGCCGGCGGCAGCGAGGCCTGGGCCATGGCGCGGCTCTCAACGGGGGCGTTCATCACGTCGCCGAGGCGCTCGACCGAGACGCGGACCTGTTGGAAGTCCTGCCAGAGCTGCGACAGGCGCAGGATCGGCGCGGTGACCTGACCCATCAACATGTTGAAGGCGATGAGCGAGCCGACGCTGAGTTCGCCCGCGATCACAGCCTGCGCACCGAAGAACAGGACGAGCGCCGAGGCAACCTTGTTGATGTACTGGATCGCGTTCTGGCCGAGGTTGGCCAGCATCACGCCCTCGAACGAGGAGCGAACGTAAGCCGCCAGCCGCTCCTCCCAGTGCGTGCGCAGCGTTGGCTCGACCGCCATCGCCTTGATGGTCTGGATGCCGACGACCGACTCGACCAGGAATTGCTGGCTCTCGGCGCCACGGTTGAAGCGCTCCTTCGTCTTGTCGCGCAGGAGCGGGCGCAGCAGCGCGGCCACCAGCACGTAGCACGGGATCGAGGCCAACACGATCAGCGCAAGCGTCGTCGAGTACATGAACATGATGACGAAGAAGACGCCGGTGAACAGGAGGTCGAGAACTGAGCTCAGCCCCTGGCCGGTGAGGAAGTTGCGCACCGCCTCCAGCTCGCGCACGCGAGCCACCGTCTGGCCGGCCGCGCGCGTCTCGAAATAGGCGAGCGGCAGCCGCAGCATGTGGTCGAACAGCTTCGTGCCGAGCTCGACGTCGATGCGACTTGTGGTGTGTGTAAGGATGTAAGTCCGCAAATACTGGATCGCGACGTTGAAGAAGCCGATCAGGATCAAGCCGACAACGACGAGAACGAGCGTCGAATAGCCTTTATGGACCAGTACCTTATCAATGGTGATCTGCATGAAGAGCGGTGTGATCAGCGCGCAGAGCTGGACGAACAGCGAGGCGACGATGACGCTCATCAGCGGCTTGCGGTAGCGCCACAGCGACGGCCGGAACCACGCCAGCCCGAACTCGGGCGGCGTGTCGGTCATGCGCGCTCGCCGGGCGACCAGCACGATAGTGCCGTCCCAAGTTTCGGAGGCGAACTCGGCCGCTTTCGGCTGTTCGACCTGCCGGGTCGCCGCGTCGATGATCCGGTAGGTGCCGTCCTCATGCCGACGGCCGATCAGGACGAAGCGACCATCCTTGGTCTGCAGGATCGCCGGGAGCGGAATGCTCTCCAGTCGGCTCGGCTTCTGGTTCTTGAGGATGCGCGCCTTCAGGCCCAAGAGCTTGGCACCGCGCACGATGTCGATGGCCGAGGAGGGCCGTTCTCCGACGCCGAGCTCGTGAGCGAGCTGCGCGCTGTCGCAGGGAACCTGATGGAACGAGGATACGAGCGCGAGCGCGCTCAGGCCTGAATCCGGTCTGGGCTGCGGCGGCTGGGTCTGAGCCTGCGGCTGGACCGGCGTCTCTGCGGCGGTCGGCGCAGTGGGCGCCGGCGTTGTGCTCATCGGATGACCCCTATCGTGCCCCGGTTCGTCCAGGCCGCGTCCCTGACACTCGGCGAGGGCTCACGCCGCACGCCGCAACAACCGCATGTTCACCAAGCCACCTACCACGATCCGCCCCCGGAGGCGACGCGATCAGAGGGTGCTATCCCGTTTCGGGATCGTGAGCCTGGCCCCGCCCGCATAAACGTGTTGCGGAGGTACCACGGCCGAAAACGAGGTCGCTTCTCTCGTCGCGTATTGGGGCAACATCAAGGACCCGAGGCGCCGATCCATGATCGCTGTTCGGTTCCGGCGCAGCTCCCGATTTCGTGTCCGCGTCGCCGCCGTCCCGCGGAGCGAAGGGGACGCAAAGAACTAAATTTACATACAACTTCTGTTAGAATAAAGTGTCGGCTGACCTGCTTGGAGGGGTGGGTCGGAGCATCGATCGCGGCGGCGACCTGTTCGCGCCGGGAGATCAGAGAAGGCTGCTCCGCCTCGCCCTCCTCTTCTGCAGATCGTTCGGCCGTGTTCGGTACGTTCTTTTGGACTGAATCTCATGTCAGAGCAGACACCCCGTCTCGAACTCGTTTCCCGGATCGTGACCGCCTATGTCAGCGGGAACGCCGTAGCAGCCTCGGCGCTTGACGGCCTGCTGCGTGATGTGGATCGCGCGCTCGCCGGACTGGCTCAACAGACCACGGTCGAAATCAGCAAGCCAAGCCCTGCGGAGGTCCGTGCCTCAATCCGGCCAGACGGGTTGGTGAGCTTCGAGGACGGGCGGATCTACAAGGCCCTGCGCCGCCATCTCACCACCCGCGGGCTGACGCCGGAAGCCTATCGCGCGAAGTGGGGCCTGCCCGTGGACTACCCCCTCGTGTCCGCTGATTACAGCGCACGCCGGTCAAAAATCTCGCATGCGATCAGTCGTCGGCGGGAGGCGAGTGGCCGATTGGCGGCGGAGTAGCCACGGTCTCGGGAACCAGCCTTCATCCGTCGACGTTGCCTTCCGTCAGACTGCGACGGTCGTACGGGGATCACCGACCATGGGTATGGCGACGTTGGAGGATCGCGACACGGTCGAAGATCCAGGCGAGCGGCTTGAGGCCACGAACGCGCTGCTCGCCGAGTGGGCTGCCTGTTCCGCCGAAGAGAGCGCACCCTTGATTGAGCGCTTCGAGGCTCTCGGCTACGCGGTGCGAGGCAAGTCGCGTGAGGAGATTGCTGAGGTCCTGCGGCACCCGCCCGGCCATTCCTGAGCGCCGGGCCGGCATACATCGACGCGACGGCAGCGACCCCTGCCGCGCATTCCCATTTGCTGGACTCGATGCGCGCATGTTCCCGCGCCCGGACCTCTTTCGCCGGAGCCTTGTTGGCTGAGTCGGTAAAATCTCCCGGGAGCCTCACAGATTCGCCACTGGCGAAGCTGAACTATCCATACTGGCCCGATGATGCCCCTTGATCCTGACGTTTTCGCTGTCTTGTGCCGCACGGCCGCGACGATCTCCGCACCTCTGCACGCGGCCTTCCTCCAACTCGGGCCGATCGCAATCCCGCCACCCCCGCACCTGCGGATAGCCGACCGGCTGTTCGTCGAGGTGGTCAATCAGCAGATCTCTGCCCGTGCGGCCCTCGCGATCTGGGCTCGGATAGAGGCACGTGCAACGGAGCGTGGCTTGGCGTTGCGCGATCTTTTCGTGCCGGAGGAGGAGGCTGCGCTCCGCGCCTGCGGCGTCTCCGGTAACAAAATCCGCGCGCTCCTCGCGATCCGCGAGGCGGAGACTGCAGGCATTCTGGATGCGTCTTTGGCGTTGCTGCCGCAGGCCGAGCGTGCGGCCGTCCTCTGCCGGATCCGGGGTGTCGGCCCCTGGACCGCCGACATGATCGGCATCTTCCACTTCCTTGATCCTGATATCTGGCCAGTCGGCGATGCTGCGGCAGTTGGCACCCTTCGACGCCTCAGTGGTCGAGATGACCACGCCGCGGTGGCCGCGGCGTTCTCTCCCTACCGCTCGATTCTCGCCCGCTACATGTGGCACAGCCGCGACTTGGACGTCGGATCGGTCGCTGCCTGAAGCCATCAGCCCACCGTCCATGCAGATGCCTTTGACTTCCTCTGCAACGATCGGGCGCCTCGTACATTTACGCTTGACGAACGGCCGTTCACGTATCATCCGCACACAGTCCGCTCGATCCGTGCCACAGGCCAACCGAGCGGTCTCACAGGAACCCGGAACCCCATGCCCGACGACAGTAGTCGATCGACCATGCCGCTCGCGGCCCGTCGCGTGTTCCGCGCCTGATCTCCGGATCGGCTCGCCGCGACCGGCCTGAAGCGGCTGGTCGCAAACGAGGTGAGCCATGACCTTCTCGAACGTATCTGTCGGCCGTGCCGCGCGCGCTGGTAAAGACCGCAGCGTCCTCGTCATCGCATTCATGATGGCGCTGGTCTTCGTCCCCGTCCTCGGCGCCCACGCCGCAGCGTTGTCCCTTGGGCCCGATGGCGTCATGCCTTCGTGGCGTGAGGGAGTGGCCCAGGTTTCGCGCCTGCTGGAACGCGCTTCCAGCTGAATGCACAACGACACGCCTCAATAGGGGGTGCACCAGCGGGCGGCGCTAAGGATGAGAAGACCATCGCACCGCCATGCTTCGCAGCCAGATCAGCCAACAATCAGTCAATCTGGGCTAATAATTCCCGAGCAATCAAACGGGGCTCAGGTATTCGGTACACATGTGCGAAAGTTGAGGTCTCACCAATGCGCTGTAATCCGCCTTGTGGAGTGAGATAACTACTGCGATTGTTCTTGATCTTGTCGATCAGGAGAAAATTGCTGTTCACCATTTCGGTCGGATACAGCCCGATCAGCCGATGTCCGCCGCCAGACAGCAAGGATGTATGAAGGGCAGAGCCCGCGAGGCCGATGATCGTGCGATGTTCGGCGAAGATGCGGGTTTGCTCGGGCAGGCTCAGGGTCTCGGGGTAAACGATCCGGACGCCTGCTTCCCGCAGAGCCTCGACAAGATCCGACTCGTTGTCCGCGGTCCAGACGCCGCCCGCCAGTTGCTCCTTCGAAAGATAGACCGGCTCCGATCTGACCTTCGGAGGCGCACCGCACAGCCGCTCACCGACCAATCGTCCGGTCTCACCATAGGCTTGGAAGGCCACGCTCTGCTCGATGAAGCTGGATGCCGGAACGATGAGGTGACGCAACCGCATCGGACGATCAATCGGAACGAAATCCGAATCTTGGAAGCCGAGCGCCGACAGCGTTTGCCGGACGAAGGGACGGGCGAGCCAGCCGCCGAGATCTTCCATCGTGTGGATGTAGATCTTTGATCCAGGAAAATCAGCACGCAAGTCGGTCCAATAACGGCTCAACGTACTGAGAAGGTAATGCCCAAAGTGCGGTATTGTCAGGCCACCATAGATTCCGGGGCCATCGACCGTGTGAAATTCTGTGCTCGTCCCGAGTGTTTCGGATTGGCCGAGGAGCAGCCGGCCAGGGCCGCGCTTGTGGGCGGCGGCCTCAATCAGCTTCCCATCGGACCGATAAACGCCCCAGAGGGGGTCGTTGTCAGGAAAGCCGACCGCCGGAACGAGATAGGCGTCGAAGTAAGCCTCCACCCTGGGACAGCCTGGGCGCATCGTCTGCTCGCCCCAGGCATTGTTAGCGAGATCGCGAAGCATCATCCTTGAGTCTCGTCCGTTCAGGTAGCCGCATCGCACTCACTTGCACCTGCTGGAGGCGCATCCCAGTGGTAACGAGTGTCCGGCCGGTGGTCGACGGAGTCGATGGTGGATTCAACCCGTACGCTCTATGTCGGGTGTAATTTCGAGATGACATTGGCAGTCTGGGGCGAGGTGCGCTCGTGACCTAGCCGGCATTGATAGCTGCGCATCGGGTCAACGGGCGGCGCGCCTTGAGCCGTTTCAGGAGGCGGGTCGAGCGCAGAAGCGTGCTTTCGGGTTGATGCAGGTAGGCCCTCCGCTACCGTTTTCGTAGCTCGAGTCACAGCCTGAAAGTGGATATCTACGCTGAATAAAAACAGGTTGAATCCGGATCCGGTGGCCCTGATATTCGCAGAGCGCGTGTGAATAGCTGATGCGTCGACTTTAGGTTGCCAACTCCAACATCCTTCTTGCAGTTGCTTTTACATCTGGGATTTCGAAGACATCCCCAAAGCCGGGCAGTTTTTCCGCCGGCAGGAGTCCATCCGGAAACCCCAAATAATGGCTGTCATTATTTTTGATGCGGTCCAGTAGAAGGAAATTACTATTTACCGAAGCAAGTGGGCAGAGAGCAATAATCCGGTGGTCGCCCCCAGACAACAAGCAAGTATGCAGACCAGATCCGGCAAAACCCAAAATAGTATGGTGCTCGGCAAAGATTTTTACTTGCTCGTTGAGCTCTAGATTTTCAGGATGGACGATTCGGACGCCTGCTTGCCGCATCTCACCAACAAGTTCGGATTCATTGGTCGTTTTCCAGATGCCTGACTTCAGATTCTCTTTAGACAGGTAAACGGGTTCGGACCGTGCCGGAACAGGCTTCTTGAGCAGAGCTTCACCGATCATACGACCCGTGTCGCTGAATACTGCATGGGCCTGACTCTGCTCTATAAACGCTGGTCCAGGAACAACGAGGGTCCGAATTCGGAGCGGCCGATCGATCGCAACAAAATCATCTAACGTCAGTCCCAGCGCAGTCATTGTTTGGAGAACGAACGGCCTCGAAAACCAATGCGCGAGTCCCTCCATGACATGAATATATATCTTCGACCCGGGATATGACCTCTTCAAGTCGTACCAATACCGCGGCAGCGTGCTTAAGAGGTAATGACCATAATATGGTAAGTTAAGTCCGCCATAAATACCCATAGCATCGACGTAGAGAAATTCGAGGTCAGCTTCCATCGACTGAGATTGACCAAGCAGTTGTCGTCCTGGGCCGCGCTTATACGCAGCTTGCTCGATCAATCTACCGTCCGAGTCGTAGGTACCCCACCTGGGATCACGATCGGGAAAATCGTGAAGCGGGAGGAGATGAGCATTTTGATAGCCCTCAGTGCGAGGGGCTTCCGGTACAATGATTTGATCGCCCCAGACACTGGCGGAAATATTGCTCAACATTCTGCTCGGCTCACGTTCCTCGGCCCATGGCAGCGATGAAAATCCTGGTCGATCGGAGGTCCAGCGCGGTCGCCTTGTGCGGGGCGGGGTCCATTCGAATTGAAATGCCTGCCTTCACCAAGGAAACCGCCATACCATACAGGGTCGCATCGCCCAATCCGATAGGGTCCTGAAGCAGGCAGAGGGCGCATCAAGCAGGGGCATTCGGCGTACGGTCCGGGGTAAACCCTTTGTCTCATTGGTCGAGGCAATCCATTTGGCAGTCGTCTTCGAGGTGGAGCTAAGGATTTCAATAACAGCAATGAGATTTAATTTGATCGCAATTAATTTCTGTCAACCGGCTTCGACGTACATCTAAACACGTCAGTACCGGGAAATTCAATTTTTGATTTTCATGAAATAACGCAATAATAAAAACCTTTAACGGCTTACGATTAAGACATGCACGCGAAAAGAATTGGCATCTAGTTGGCTATCAAAGGGACAAGATTGTGTAGCCACACCCTTCTGCCAAAGGCACGCCCGTTCGCAAGTACTATAATAAACCTTGCAGCAGGCAATTTGTGAATTGAGGAGACGAGCCTGAACCTGATGAAGCCCAATCGGAGGCTGAAAGGTTCGTTGAACCGCCGATGATATGGCCGGCTACAAACAAGATCATTGGATATTCTGGTGCCGCAAGAGGGATTCGAACCCCCGACCCCCTCATTACGAATGAGGTGCTCTACCAGCTGAGCTATTGCGGCTGCCGCGGTCGATGAGTGAACCGTGCGGGGAAGGCTCTTAGCTGCCCCAATCACGCTTGGCAAGATGGCTGCAGCGAGCGAAGCGGTCTGATGCCGCGCTGCAACGCCGAAGGGTGCGCAGAGCGCCCATGTCCGTCGCCGCCTTGACCCATCCTGGCCGGACCCGAACTGTTGGCGGACAGATGTTCCGGAGACGACCATGCCCCTGCTCGCACGCCTGCGCGCCTATGCCGCCGAGGCCTTCGGCGTGACCGGGCGGGCAGAGGCTGTCGACGACACACACCTCGCTGCGACCGCGCTCCTCGTCCATGTCGCGCGCGTCGACGGCATCTTGGCCCCCGCAGAGGCCCAGCGCCTCGCCAAGCTTGTGCAGGGACGGTACGCCGTAGACGCGGAGGCTGCCGCGGCACTGGTCGCCAGGGCGAGCGCCTTCGACACCGAGACCCGCGATATCACGAGCCTCGTGGAGATGATGCCGCATCGGATGGATGAGGCGGAGCGCGCGCGGCTCGTCGCGATGGCCTGGACGGTGGCGGGAGCGGACGGCGTGGTGGGCGAGTTCGAGGAGGCGCTGGTCTGTCGCCTCGGCACACTCCTGGGTCTCGACGAGGCCGCTGTCGCAGGGGCCCGCAACTGCGGCACGCTGGAGGGCCTCCCGGATCGCGCGGACGCTCCCCGGTGATCGCGAGCCTCACTCTGATCCTGCTGGCGCAGCTTGCCGGTGAAGCGCTCGCCCGCGGCGCAGGCCTACCGGTGCCGGGGCCGGTCATCGGCATGGCGCTGCTGCTCGGCTTCCTGACGCTGCGTGATCGGGGCCCGCGTCCGCTCCTGCGGCTGATGCCGCAGCCCCTCCGCGATGGGACGTTGGAGGGCACGGGGCGAGGACTCCTCGCCAACCTCTCCTTGATGTTCGTGCCGGCTGGTGCGGGCATCGTGGGACGGCTCGACGTGGTGCAGGCTCAAGGGCTCAAACTCGCTCTCGTCATCGTGGCCTCCACCGGCGCGGCGCTTGCCGCCACCGTGCTCGTCTTCGTCGGCGTACAGCGTCTGCTCGACAGGAAGTCGGTACGATGAGCGGGGATTTCGCCCTCTGGGTCTATCTCTCACGCACGCCGCTGCTCTGGCTGACGGTGACGCTCGTCGCCTACCTCGTGGCCGACCGGATCTCGGCGGCCACCGGGCGACATCCGGTCGCCAATCCGGTGCTCATCGCCATCGCGATCACCGCCACGGTGCTGAAGCTCACCGATACGCCGTACCCCACCTATTTCGCCGGTGCGCAGTTCGTGCACTTCCTGCTCGGGCCGGCAACCGTGGTGCTCGCGCTGCCGCTCTACGAGCACCGCGCCACGGTGCTGCGCGCGGCCCTGCCGATGCTCGCGGCGCTCATCGCAGGCTGCGCCACCGCCCTCGTTACGGCGGTCGGGCTCGCGCGTTTCCTCGGCATCCCCGAGCCGGTCATCGTCTCGCTCAGCCCGAAATCCGTCACCTCGGGCGTTGCCATGGGTATCTCGGAGGCGCTCGGCGGCGACCCGACACTCACCGCCGTGCTGGTGATGACCACCGGCATTGTCGGTGCCATCCTGGTCACGCCCCTGATGCAGCTCATGCGCATCCGCGACATGCGGGCCCGTGGATTCGCGGCAGGCCTCGCGGCTCACGGCGTCGGTACCGCGCGCGCTTTCCAAGTCAGCGAGGTCGCTGGCACCTTCGCGGGCATCGCCATGGGTCTCAATGCCTTCCTGACGGCGGTGGCGGTTCCGCTAGCGCTGCATCTCCTCACGTAAAGAGGCTTCCTGCGGATCTGCCGATCCTTGGGCGGGGCTTGGGGGCGGCGCCTCCGCTCATCATGTGCCGTACAGCAGGCTCCGCCCTGAACCCCCGCGAAAGGATCCGGGCCTCTCGAACCCGGACGATCAGGCCTCCAGCCGGTCGGCGACGTCCTCGGCGAGCGACAGGCTGGCGGTGAGGCCCGGGCTCTCGATGCCGAACAGATGCACGAGGCCTGGCAGACCGTGCTCGGCCGGCCCGTCGATACGGAAGTCCTCGGCGGCTTCGCCGGGGCCGGAGAGTTTCGGACGGATGCCGGCGTAATCCGGCACCAGGGAACCGTCAGGCAGGCCGGGCCAGTAACGCCGGATCGCCGCGTAGAAAACGGCGCCACGCCCCGGACTCACCCGGTAGTCGAGGCTGTCGGTCCATTCGACGTCGGGCCCGAAACGCATCCGACCGGCAAGGTCCAGAGTCAGGTGAATGCCGAGGCCCCCCTCGACAGGGGCGGGGTAGATCAGGCGGCCAAAGGCGGGCCGACTGGAGCAGGCGAAATAGTTGCCCCGGGCGAGCACCAGCGGCGGTACGCGCGTCGCCGGATAGTCTTCGGTGGCGCGGGCGAGGTCCTGCGCGCCGAAGCTCGCGGCGTTGACGATCGCGTCGCACGGATAGGTGCCGGGCTCTGCGCCGCCGAAATGGGCGACCCAGCCCGCCGGCCCTCGGACGACCCGTTCCACCGGTGTGCCGAGCGCGAGGGCGCCGCCGCGATCCTCGATCTCGCCCAGCAGCGCGAGCATCAGGCCGTGGCTGTCGACGATCCCCGTGCGGGGTGAGTGCAGCGCCGCAGTGCAGACAAGGTTCGGCTCCAGGCGCCGCGCATCGCGAGCGTCGAGCAGAGCCAGATCCTCGACCCCGTTCAACTCGCCCTGGTCGCGGATCGCCGAGACCTTGGCCGCTTCTGCCGCATCGGTGGCCACTACGAGCTTGCCGCAGGCTTTGTGGGCGATGCCGCGGCTCTCGCAGAACGCGTAGAGCATCCGGCGCCCAGCTACGCAGTGGCGGGCGCGCAGCGAGCCTGTCGGGTAGTACAGGCCCGCATGGATCACCTCGGAATTGCGCGAGGAGATCCCGGTGCCGAAGGCTCCGGCCGCCTCCACGACGACGACGGTGTGCCCGCGCAGGGCCAACGCGCGACCCACCGCGAGCCCGACCACGCCTGCCCCGACCACGAGAACATCCATGCCGCGCCGCTCCTTCCGTTCCAAGCCCGTGAAGATGCCCGAGCCGGCGGCGGCAAGCGCCGGCCGGCCGCTCAGGCCCGGCGAGCCTCCACCCACTGCGTGGCCGTGTAGCGCGGCTGGACACGGTCGGTGTCGGCGCGCAGTTGCGGGCTGTAGGCCGGATCATTCGCCAGGACGTCGGCCCAGCGTCGCACGAAGTGCACCATCTGATCACCCGGCGCGAGATTGTTCTGCCGCGAGGAGCGCTCGTTGTGCCAGAGCTCGGCGAACGGCGTGTAGACGATGCGCAGGCCGAGCATGCGCATCTTCAGACAGAGGTCGACGTCGTTGAAGTCGAGGCTGAAGGTTTCATCGAAACCGTTCACGGCCTCCATCGCGCCTCGGCGCGTGGCAAAGACCGCTCCGGTCACCACCGAGCAGTCCCGCTGCGTCAGTGCCCATCCGGAGTAGGTCGGCGCGGCCTCATCCTGGCCGTACCAGGGATGCGCGCAGGCCCCGTAGATGCCTCCGAACATGCCGGCATGCTGAATCGTGCTGTTCGGGAAGATCAGGCGCGCGCCGACGCCGCCGACATTGGGATCGAGCGCGAAGGTCATCAGCGCCTCGAGCCAGCCCGTGGAGCGGACGACGACATCGTCGTTCATCAGCACCATGACGTCGGTCCCTGCCCGGCGCCAGAGCTGATTCATCTTGGCCGCATAGTTGAACGGCTCGTCCGCGGCGCGCGTCGTAATGACCCGCTCGATCGAGAAGGCATCGCTTCGTCCGCGGTAGATCGCGTCGTCCGGCTCGTCGTCGCCGATCAGAACGTGGATGCGGTCCTGCGGGTAGCTGCTGCGCTTAAGGCTGTCGAGAAGCCGGACGATGTGCGGCTCGGTGCTGCCGTCCGGCAACGCGCCCGGCGCCGGGCGGCTCTGCCGGGTCGGCACCACGAGGGTGACGCGCGGCGGATCCTTCAGCAGGCGGCGGATTTCCAAGGTGTCGCTGACGCGCCCCGGTCCGACCTCCAGCGGCAGGTCGTGCTCGGCGAACCACGCGCGCAGGGCCGCGCGCCTCGCGCTCGCCTCGGCCCGCTGACGGCCCTGCGGAACGGCAATGAGGGTCTCGGGGATGCGGTCGATGCCGATGCCGCGGGTGAGGGCCTGCAGGCAAAGCCGGTACCAGGCGGCGCTGCGGTGGCGCCACCCGAAGACCGGACGGATCTGCGCCAGTACGGACGCGCGGATGACGAGCGGGAAGCCGATATAGTCGTCGGCCAGCATGAGTGCCGGGTTGAAGGAGGGCTTGCACCGCGCGGTGGTGACTTGGCCCCCCGCGTCGGTGTCGGCCTCATCGCCGTAGAAGATCCCGACATCGGGCCGCTCCGCCGCCGCGACCCGGGCGAAGTGGGCAAGATTTGGAGCCAGTACGGCGTCGGCCGGTGCCACGACGTAGAGCTTGCCCGAATTCGCTGCGGCCGCGTCGAGGAGGGCCTGATCAAGCGGCTGCAACTTCGGGCCGAGGGGGAGCGGCACAAGGTCGGGAGACCAGTCGATCGAGGTCCAGGCTTTCGGCAATGTGCTGTTCGGCATCGGATATTCCGCGGCTCGGGATCGTCGCGCGCACAGGCGCGGTCGGGTCCGGGTTTCAGCGCCGGATGGTCTTGCCGGTCCAGATCATCTCCAACTCGGCGAGACTCGTCTCCATGGCACGCGCGACAGCCTCGCAGGACAGCCGAGACCGGATGCGGGCCTGAGCCGCGGCGCCGATGGTGGCCGCCCGGCCCTGCTCCACGGCCGCGGTGGCCTCCCGGAGCGCGCGTGTCAGGTCCTCCTCGTCCACGAGGCCCCACGTTGAGCCGCGCAGATAGGGACCGTAGCTCTCGGTAAGCGGTACCACGTTTGCGCGGACCGGGAAGCCGCACGACGCGTCGAGGAAGTCGCGGCTGCCGCCGTAATCGGTCGCCACGACCAGCTTGCCGCGCTCCATCGCCTCCGCGATCGTGAGCCCGAACCCCTCGGAGGAGTGCGAGGAGGCGTAGATCTCCGCCAGATCGAACAGAGCCTGGTGGTTGAGATCGGACATGGGCCGGTCGATTAGGACCACATCCGACGCGCCATCGCCCACGGCCTCGAACAGACTTCGCCCCTTGTCCGGCGAGACGTGCAGGTGCTTGGTCTTCAGGACGAGCTGCCAGCCATCGCGGTGAAGATTCGCCGCGCGGAAGGCGCGGATCAGCGAGAACGGATTCTTGCGGGCGAGGAAGCTCGATCCGTCGAAGGCGTACAGGATGATCCGGCGCTTCAGATCAAGGCCGTAGGCGCGACGAACCTGCGCCTTCAGGCTGCCGTCAACGCGCTCCGGCTCCTCGTTCTGGACGACGTGAGGGATCACATGGATCGGAACGTCGGTCACGGAGCGGAAGATTTCGGCACAGTAGGTGCTCGGCGTCCAGATTGCGTCGAGGCGGTCGATGGTGGGAAGCCAGCTCAGCGGGACGACGGAGGTTTCCCAGACGAGCAGGCCGATGCGGCGGCGCGCCCCTGCCACCAGCGCCTTCTGACCCGCGTCGAGCAGGGGTTCCCAACCGTCGCCGTTGACGTGCACCACCGCGATGTCGGGCATGCCTGAGAAGGCCGCGACCTGCCAATCCGGCGCTACCCGAGCGTGCACGTAGAAATCGCGGGTCGTGGCGTGGACGTTGACCGGGCGCTGCAGGCGGTAGAGCGCACGCAGGTAGCTGCGCGCGGCGACACCGAGGCCGTTGGCGTAGTCCGTGGGGCCGAAATAGGCGAGTGTCTCGTAGCCTTGGGTAGCCGGATCGTTGTCGAGGTCGGCCCAGATCTTCGGCCCAGGATACTGATAGGTAGGTTCGAGGCAGTCGAGGTCGAAACCCCGCTCGGCCAAAGCGGTGCGCACTGCCTCACCCCCGATCTTTCGGTGCTCGCCGACGACCAGCGAGGCCTTCATGAACGGGAAGCCCAGGCGCAGCATTCGGTCCCACTGGAAGATGGTCCGATTCCCCGGCGGGTCGATCGCGGCGGCCTCCGGCGTGGGCGCCATCGGGAAGAGTGCCTTCGTGGCGAAGCCCGCCGCCCGCATACGCAGGGTGAAGGTCAGCTCGTACATCGAGATGACGTGGTTCTTGCTGGTGAGGTTGACGATCGAGGTCAGATAATGGGCGAAGGCGTAGCTGGTGAGCACGCGCCGCTTGCAGGCGAGGAAGAAGCTCTGCAGGTGCCAAGCGTAGTGGAAGTTGTCGGTGGTGCCCACGAGATCGGCCTCGTCCTCGCGCACGCCCTTGACCAGCGCTGCGAAGTCCTTGTCGTCGAGCGGTCCAAGGATGCTGTCGTTGGTGAGGATCAGACAGTCACAGTTGAGTAGATTGCCCTGGACCAGCAGGATGTGCGCCCAGGCGGCGAAGTCGAAGCCTCTGTTCTGACGCACGAACACGCCCGTGCAGAGATCGATGATCGATTCCGGGATGGCCGTCCTGCGGCGGTCGGCCGCCGCGATCAGCACGACGTCGATGCCTTGGGCGCGGCAGGCGCGAACGTAGCGCTCGACGTGACCCTTCAGGCGACCGTTCGGCGCGTGCGTTACCATCAGGGCGACCGTCGGTCCGACCTCGGTCGGTGCCTTCAGACAGACGAGAGCGGCGTCGGCGACCGAGCGGTGATGCCGTTGCGGATCAACCAGACGGGCGATCCGTCCCTCTCGGATGCCAGCGGTCAGGTAGTGGGACAGCGGGTTTGCGCCGCTGCGGGCCACGTCCTCGTTCTCGCGCAGATACTGCGCGCTGTCGAAGTAGATCGACGGTGCGAGGCCGAGATGCCCATGGTGCAGGAAATGGGACAGCGGCGTCTCGTACGCCGTCAGGCAGTCCGGGTGATGGGCCGCGTACCAAGCCGTGTTGAACCATGGGCTCGGATCACGGCCTGACGCGGCGCCCTGCTCCAGATAGTGCAGGACCGGGTTGATCCGCCGCACATCGAGCTTCGGCTGCTGTTCGAGGATGTACCAGTCGACGTCGAAGAGCGGGTGCGGGCGCCGCGACTCGTGGGCGCCGGCCAGCATGTAGTGCTCGAGCGGATCCATACCGGCCTTCGCCACGTCGGGGCTGAGGCTGAGATAGAAGTCCGGGTCGAACAGGCCCGATTGGGCGACCTTGTTCTTTGCGTAGACGAAGTAGGGGTCGGCCGTCGGACTGAGATAATGGCCAAGATCACGGCCGATCGTGAAATAGTGGATCAGCGCATCCGCGGGCCGTGCCGACCCAACCAGATACTGGGTCGCGTACCATGCCGCATTGAACCTGAGGGACGGGGCAGCGTCATCCTGTGCCAGGAAATGCGCGAGCGGGTTGGCGGTATCCGCACCGCCATCCATGTACGTCTCAGCGTACCAGTGCGTATCGAACAGGGGGTTGGGATTGCGGCCCTCGCGCGCGCCGTGCTCGACGTAGTGGAGCAGCGGGTTATGGTCCTGCTCGCGCACCTCCGGGCTGTGAGCGAGATAAAAGTCTCCGTGGAAGAGCGGGTGCGGCCAGCGCCCCTCGGGACCGCCGTGGAGCGCGTAGTGAACGGCCGGGTCGATGCCCTCTCGTTCGACTTCAGGATAGCGTGTGAGATACCATTTGGCGTCGAACAGCACGCTCGCGCGGATGGCAGCGATCTGTGCTGTGCGCCCCGGCCGCTTCA
>NZ_BPQM01000056.1 GCF_022179245.1 Methylobacterium gregans | reverse complement strand
GCGATCCCGGCCGAGATCGAGGCGCAGGTCGCCGCCCTGGTGCGCGAGACCATGCACCGCTTCGGCTGCCGCGCGCCGACGCCGCTGCTGGGGCGCCCGGCCGCTTGGATCGAGGACGGCGCTGTGGGCCTCGCCCGCCTCGCCGGGATCGAGAGCCGCTGGCGGGTGTGCTGAGCCGCGAGGCTCAGGCGAGGCCGCCCGCCGCCTCGATGAAGCGGGCGACCGTGTCGGCGCCCGCGCCCTCCCGCAGGGAGGCGAAGACGTAGGGGCGCTCGCCCCGCATGCGCCGCGTGTCGCTCTCCATCACCCCGAGATCGGCCCCGACCAGGGGGGCGAGGTCGGTCTTGTTGACGATGAGGAGGTCCGAGCGGGTGATGCCCGGGCCGCCCTTGCGGGGGATCTTCTCGCCGCCCGCCACGTCGATGACGTAGAGGGTGATGTCGGCGAGTTCGGGCGAGAAGGTCGCCGCGAGGTTGTCGCCGCCGGACTCGATCAGCACGAGGTCGAGCTTCGGAAAGCGGCGGCGCATCTCGGCCACCGCCGCGAGGTTGATCGAGGCGTCCTCGCGGATCGCGGTGTGCGGGCAGCCACCGGTCTCGACGCCCATGATCCGCTCCTCGGGAAGGGCGCCCGCCACCGTGAGGATGCGGGCATCCTCCTTGGTGTAGATGTCGTTGGTGATGGCGCAGATCTCGTAGCGGTCGCGGAAGCGCCGGCAGAGCTGCTCCATCAGGGCCGTCTTGCCCGAGCCGACGGGGCCGCCGATGCCGACGCGGAGGGGACCGTTCTGCGAGGCCGTCTGCGATGTCATGGGCGGAACTCTCCTCGGTTGACGCGCGCCAGGACGTCGAGCGTGCGCCCGATCTCGTCCGCGCTGTTGTAGACGTGGGGCGAGAGCCGCACGAGCGGGGGCAGCGCCCGCGCCGCCGCGTCGAGCGGTGCGGCGGCGTGCAGCGACAGGCCGGCACTGATGCCGGCCCGCCCGAGGGCGGCGCGCACGGCGGCGGAGTCCTGCCCGGCCAGCGTGAAGGTGACGAGGCCGGCGGGATCGGGGCCGAGATCGTGGACGCACGCCCCCGGCAGCGCGGCGATGCCCTGCCGCAGCGAGGCCGCGAGTTCACCGATGCGGGCCGCGATCCGGTCGAGGCCGAGCCCCAGGGCGTAGTCCGCCGCGACGCCGAGCCCGAGCCGGGCGGCGTGGTCGTGCTCGTAGGTCTCGAAGCGGCGCGCGTCGTCGCGCAGCCGGTAGCCGTCCCCGTCGAGGGGGGCGCCGAAATGGTCGAGCATCGCTGGCTCAAGCCGTTCGAGGCAGGCGCGCCGCACGTACAGGAAGCCGGTGCCGCGGGGGCCGCGCAGGAACTTGCGACCCGTCGCCGCCAGCAGGTCGCAGCCGAGCGCCGCGACGTCGACCGGGCGCTGGCCCACCATCTGGCAGGCGTCGAGCAGGAACGGGATGCCGTTCGCCCGGGCGAGCGCCCCGATCTCCGCGACCGGGTTCACGAGGCCGCCGTTCGAGGGGATCGCGGTGGCGGCGACCAGGCGCACGCGCCCGTCGAGCAGGGCCGCCAGCGCCGCGACGTCGATCCGGCCGTCCGGCGCGGAGGGGATCGTTTCGATCACGGCGCCGGTCGTCGCCGCGACCTGCCGCAGGGCGACGAGGCTCGCGCCGTATTCCTGGCGCCCGACCAGCAGGCGGTCGCCCGGCCGGAAGCCGCGGGCGAGGGCGTAGAACGCCATCTGCCACGCGCGGGTCGCGCTCTCCGTCAGAGCGATCTCGTCGGGCTCCGCCCCGACCAGCCGGGCGACGCTCGCGGTGACGCCCACGAGGCGCTCCGCCTCCCGCTCGGCGGCGCCGTGCCCGGACCACGCCGCCTCGAGGTCGAGATAGGCCTTAACCGCCTCGACGACGGGGCGCGGCATCAGGCTCGCGCCGGCATTGTTGAGGTGGATGCCGCGGGCGGTGCCGGGCGTGTCGGCGCGGAGATGGCCGAGATCGAGCCCGCTCACGAGCGGAAGATCCGCGAGTACTGGGTCTCGTGCCGGAAGGAGCCGAGATCGAGGCGGAAGGTGGCGGAGCCGACCGCGTCCGGATCGAGCCCCGCGACGGATTCGGCGAGCGCCGCCACCCGCGGCGTCAGGCCGGCGATCACCCGCGTGCCGGCCGCCTGGCCCACCGGGGCCGCCCGGAGCGCCGCCGAGACGAGGTTCTGGACGAAGGCGAGCCCGTAGGCGGCCCGCATCGGGCCGGCCGCGACGCCGTGCGCCCCCGCCGCGGCCCCGACCGCGACCGGGTAGGCCACGGCCTCCGGCAACGCGGCGGCGACGCCGTCGAGCGCCGGGCAGGGCCAGGCCTCGCGCGTCGCGTCGAGGAAGCTGCGGCCCTGCTGGCTCGTCTCCAGGTGGAGTTCGCGCGAGGGCGCCAGCGCCAGCGCGAGGTCGTTCACCGCGGCCAGCGCGGTCCCGTCGCCCGCGGCGCGATGGGCGTTGTCGGCGAGGATCAGGTCGTTGCGCAGGGAGCCCCGCTCGACCACGTCGTCGAGCCAGGCGGCGAGGCTCGCCTCGTCCCGCACGTCGCCCGCCTCCACGGCCCATTCCAGCCCGTGCGAGTAGGCATAGGCCCCGACCGGGTAGGTCGGCGACAGCCACGCCATCAGCAGCAGGGCGTCACTCATGCGGGTGATGATGGTGGTGCCCGTGGCCGTGATCGAGATGATGGTGGCCGTGGTCATGGCCGTGGTCATGCCCATGATCATGGCCGCGGTCATGGCCATGAGCGTGCCCGCCCGCGTAGGCGCCACCCTCCGGGCGGAACGGGCGCTCGACCGGCTCGGCGCTGCCGCCGAGCCCCCGAACCATCTCGGCCAGCACGTGGTCGGCGCCGATATAGACCGCGTCCGGCGCGATCTCGGCCGGGATGTGCCGGTTGCCGATGTGCCAGATCAGGCGCTTCAGGGCGTGGTCGGAGGGCGCGCGGATCTCCAGCAACCGCTCGGGCGCGGCCTCGACCCAGACGAGGCGCCCGTCCTCCAGCACCAGGGCGTCGCCGTCCTCCAGCACCGTCGCCTCGGGCAGGTCGAGCAGGAAGGCGAGCCCGCCGAGCCCGCGCATCGCCATGCGGCGGCGGTGCCGGTCGCCGTGATCGAGCACGATGCGGTCGACGATCTCGCCGCCCGAGAGGGCGTCGCGGCGGAGGATGCGGGTGGCGCGGATCATGATGCGAGGCGGTTTCAGAACAGGAAGTAGCGCTGGGCCATCGGCAGCACCTCGGCGGGCTCGCAGACCAGCAGCTCGCCGTCGGCCCGCACGTCGTAGGTCTCCGGATCGACCTCGATCACGGGCGTGGCGTCGTTGAGCACCATGCTCTTCTTCGAGATGCCGCCGCGCACGTTCTCGACCGCCACCAGTTCCTTCTGCACGCCGAGGCGCTCGCGCACGCCGTCCTCCACCGCCGCCAGGGACACGAAGGTGAGGGCGGTGGAATAGGGCGTGCGGCCGTAGGCGCCGAACATCGGGCGGTAATGGACGGGCTGCGGCGTCGGGATCGAGGCGTTGGGATCGCCCATCGGCGCGGCCGCGATGCTGCCGCCCTTCAGCACGAGGTCGGGCTTCACGCCGAAGAAGGCCGGGGTCCAGAGCACGAGGTCGGCGAGCTTGCCCGGCTCGACCGAGCCGATGTGCCGCGAGACGCCGTGCGCGATCGCCGGGTTGATCGTGTACTTCGCCACGTAGCGGCGGGCCCGCAGGTTGTCTGTGCCCGACGCGTCGCCCGGCAGCGCGCCCCGCTGGCGCTTCATCTTGTCGGCGGTCTGCCAGGTGCGGATGATGACCTCGCCGACCCGGCCCATCGCCTGGCTGTCGGAGGACATCATCGAGAGCGCGCCGATATCGTGCAGGATGTCCTCGGCCGCGATGGTCTCGCGCCGGATCCGGCTCTCCGCGAAGGCGAGATCCTCGGGAATCGACGGATCGAGGTGGTGGCACACCATCAGCATGTCGAGATGCTCGTCGATGGTGTTCTTCGTGTAGGGGCGTGTGGGATTTGTCGAAGAGGGCAGCACGTTCGGCAGCCCCGCCACCTTGATGATGTCCGGCGCGTGCCCGCCGCCCGCCCCCTCTGTGTGGAAGGCGTGGATCGTCCGGCCGCGGAACGCCGCGATCGTGTCCTCGACGAAGCCCGACTCGTTCAGCGTGTCGGTGTGGATCATCACCTGCACGTCGTGCTGGTCGGCGACCGTGAGGCAGGTGTCGATGGCCGCGGGCGTGGTGCCCCAATCCTCGTGCAGCTTCATCGCGCAGGCGCCCGCGCGGATCATCTCGACGAGGCTCTCGGGGCGCGCCGCGTTGCCCTTGCCGGCGAACGCGAGGTTCATCGGGAAGGCGTCCGCCGCCTCGATCATCCGGGCGATGTGCCAGGGACCCGGCGTGCAGGTGGTGGCGAAGGTGCCGTGCGCCGGCCCCGTGCCGCCGCCGAGCATCGTGGTGATGCCGGAGCAGAGCGCCTCCTCGATCTGCTGCGGGCAGATGAAGTGAATGTGGCTGTCGAAGCCGCCGGCGGTGAGGATCTTGCCCTCGCCCGCGATCACCTCGGTGCCGGGCCCGACCACGATGTCGACGCCCGGCTGCACGTCCGGGTTGCCGGCCTTGCCGAGCCGGTGGATGCGGCCCCGCACGATGCCGACGTCGCACTTCACCACGCCCCAGTGGTCGAGCACCACCGCGTTGGTGATCACCGTGTCGACGGCGCCGTCCGCGTTGGTGACCTGCGACTGGCCCATGCCGTCGCGGATCACCTTGCCGCCGCCGAACTTCACCTCCTCGCCGTAGGTGGTGACGTCGCGCTCGACCGTGATCTCCAGGCTGGTGTCGGCGAGCCGGATCCGGTCGCCGGTGGTGGGGCCGAACATGGCCGCGTAGGCGCCGCGCGGCAGGGCGGCGGGCTTCGGGGTGTTGGCCATGCTCAGAGCTTCCCCATCACGTCGCCGCGGAACCCGTAGACCGTGCGCCCGCCCGAGAGCGGAACCAGCGCCACCTCGCGCGTCGCGCCCGGCTCGAAGCGCACGGCGGTGCCCGGCGCGATGTCGAGGCGCTTGCCGCGGGCCTCCTCGCGCGCGAACACGAGCCCCGGATTGACCTCGTAGAAATGGTAGTGCGAGCCGACCTGGATCGGCCGGTCGCCGGTATTGGCCACCGTGATCACGGTGCGCTCAGCGCCCGCGTTGAACACGATCTCGCCGGGCAGCACGGTCACCGTGCCGGGCACGTCGGCGGAGGGCGCACCGCGGATCGGGTGGTGCACGGTCACGAGCTTGGTGCCGTCCGGGAAGGTCGCCTCGACCTGGATGTCGTGGATCATCTCGGGCACGCCCTCCATCACCTGGGAGGCGTCGAGCACGGTGGCGCCCGCCTGCATCAGCTCGGAGACGGAGCGGCCGTCGCGCGCGCCCTCGACCACGAAGTCGGTAATCAGCGCGACCGCCTCGGGGTGGTTGAGCTTCACGCCCCGGGCGAGGCGATTGCGCGCCACCTGCGCCGCCATGGCGACGAGGAGCTTGTCCTTCTCGCGGGGGGTGAGGAGCACGGCGTCGGACCTCGCATGTGACCGGGATCGGCGGCCGGGAGCAAGGATCATGCGAGGGGCGTGGTCAAGCCCGCCGGGCGGATGCCGTCGCCTGCGGACGGGAGGATGTAGGGGATCGGCGATCCGCGCGCGGAGTCAGCGGCGTCGACGCGGATGTGCTGGTCCGCGCGGAGGATCTGACGGATTGTCGGAGGATGATGGCTCCCCGAGCAGGACTCGAACCTGCGACAAGGCGATTAACAGTCGCCTGCTCTACCAACTGAGCTATCGGGGAACGACGGTGCCGGGCTGTAGGCCATCCCGGATGCGCGGTCAACCAGATGCGGCGAGGTTTTCGCCCGCGGCGCTCAGGGCCGCGCCGTGCGGTAGAAGGCGTAGGCCGCGAAGGTCAGGGCCGAGAGGCCGAACACCAAAAGCTCTTCGGGCATCGCGGGCTCCCTCGGGCAAAACCTTGACGGTTCGTTAATGCCCGAGCGTGCCGCGCGTTCCGCCCGCGCACCGTGCCTATTGCGGCTGGCTGGTGCCGCCGACGGAGGGCAGGGCGAGCCCCTGCGCGGGGTTGAAGCTGCCGTTCGGCGCGGTCGTCTCGGCGCCGCGGCGGCCGAGTTCGTCGTCCGAAAGGGCGGGGCCGGGCAGCCGGATCGCGCCCGCGGGCACGAGCGGCTCGACGAGTGCGCCGGGCGTCAGGCCCTCGGGACAGATCTGCGAGCAGATCGGCTCCATCTCGCCCTGCGAGGAGCAGGCCGCCACAGCCCGCCCGCTGACGCAGGCGCAGCGGCAGGCCGCATCGGCGGCGGTGGATGCCAGCATCAGCATGCCGGCCAGAACGATCCGTCTCAACGCCCGCACTCCCCGGTACGCAACCTGGCACGCATGCCGGCGCGTACCCTATCCGCCCCGGCCCCCGCGCGATAGCGCCGAACACCGGGGAGGGGGTCCTCAATCTTTCGTTAACCGCGTCCGCCGAGGCTGCGCCCGCTTCGCTTCGGACCAGTTCGGACCAGAGAGGATCCTGCACGCGTGAGCATTGCCCGAGTGGATTCAGCCCAGGTCGATTCCGCCACGCAGCCGGCCCGATCGGACGCGAGCGCCGAGGGGCCCGCGAAGATCCTCACCGGAGACGCGGTCCTGTCCTGTCGCCTGCGGCCGGAGGGTAGCGCGGCAGCGCGCCTGTCGCTGCCCAGCGCCGTCGGCATCCCGGAACTCTTCGTGCTCTCGGACGAGGCAACCGGCGACGAGCGGCTCGCCCGCGTCACCTGCCGCAAGCAGGGCGCGGACGGTGCACGGCTCTGGGTGCAGTTTCTGGGCCCGACACGCCTCGCGGCTTGACGAGACGAGGAAGACTAATCCGCGACATCGGGACGACTTCGTCACGCCCGCCTAAATATTTGTGAACGCGCCGCCCGACCTGATCTGGCACATCGTCTTCCCAGCCGACAAAGAGGGAGGAAGACCGATGCGAACGGTCAAGCTGCGGCCGGAACCGGTGATGATCGCGCTCCGCTGGGACAATCCGGGCGAGGCACCGGTCGAGACCGCGAACGACCCGCTGGTCCCCGCGATCCACCCCTGGATCGCCTTCCTGCTCGAACCCTGGCTCCAGGCGATCGAGCAAGCCGGGCCCGGCACCACCCACTGGCTTCAGGAGACCAGCGCCGCGATGAGCGCGTGCCTCAGCGAGTGGGTCGATCCGACCCCGGGGATCGAGCGGGCGCTGGAGGCTGCCCGCGCCGCCTCGGACCTGCTCGTGGCCTGCATCAGCCGGGCCGGCTGGGCGAACGCGGAGGCGCAACGGCAGGTCGCACGCGCGGCGATGGGCGCCCTGATCGAGGCTTTGACCCTGGCTGAGGCCAGCGAGAGCAAGACCGAACTCGGCCTCGGATTCTGAACTCGTCAGGCTGGGCGCGCCGGATCGGCCGGGTCGTCCGGAGTTGCGTCCGGGGGTCCGCCGCCGCCGGCCGCCCCGCGCCCGCGCGGTACCGGCGGCGGTCCCGGTGGCAGGACGACCTCGCGGAACTTCGGCCTGACGCGCACCGCGAAGGCGGGCGCCGAGGGCTCCGCGGTGCGGCTCACGTCCGTGGCGGCGTTGCGCTCCATCCCGACAGGTCCCGCCCTCGTCAGCCCCACCGCACGGATGCGGCGGTCGCATCCGGCGGAGCGGTTCCTGTTGCCCGTGTTCCGGGGCGCTCGCCGGGCGAGCCCAGAGTGGCGGCCTCGATGGCGGCGGCGTCATGCGCGATCACCCTCTCCGCACAGGTCAAGGTCGCGGCGCCGCCGACGCTCAGACCAGGACCGGAGACGCGGCCGGCCCTGCGGGGTCCGGCCGCGTCTCCGGTCCGGCGAGACTGCCGACCGGCTCCGAGGCCGCGGCATCCGTCGGCGCCGGCGCCCCGGAGAGCGAATCGGGCCGCCGGTCGGTCTCGGCCGGCAGCGGCGGCCAGATCGGCCGATCGGGGGATACGGGCTTCGGCATCGCGCGGCACCTTTCTCGGATATCGATCTCGGACACCACTGGAATATGGCATGCCAAAGCGCTTTCAAGGGCTTGCCCGGTCGGCGGACCGATACTGCCAGCTGCAGCACTATACCCTGTAATACTTACAATGTAGCCTCTGAACATTGCATCCGTGCGATCGAAGCCTAGCCTTCTGGGTATGTTTCGACGAACGGACGGACAGGATATTGGTCCAGCAGACTCGCATTCCGGATACATCATCGACGAATCGTTTCGTGCGCGAGCATGCTCCCCCTCAGGCGTGGACGCTCGCGCGGCTGGAGCGCCACCGCGCCGGCTACCTTGCGAGCGCCCGGGCGATCCTGCGCTGCGCGGCGCTCGCCGAGGACGTGGTGCAGGACGTGCTGCTGCGGCTCGCCGCCGAGCCGCCGCCGGTGCCGACGGTCGCGCAGGCCGCCTATGCGGGGCGGATGGTGCGCAATCTCGCCCTCGACCGCGCGCGGCGCCGGAGCTTCGAGCGCCGCCACTTCACCGATCTCGACGGGGCGGCGCGGGGCGCCTCCGACGGGGCGACGCCCGAGGCTCAGGTCGCGGCGCGGGACGCCCTCCAGCGGGTGGAGGCGGCGCTCGCCGACCTGCCCGAGCCCGTCCGCACGGTGTTCCGGCTGCACCGGTTCGAGGGCGTGCCGCAGAAGGCGGTGGCCGCCCGGATGGGCGTGTCACGCGCCCTCGTGTGCGGGCTGGTGCGGCGCGGACACCTGCACTGCCTCGCCGCCCTCGACGGATCGTGCGTCGGCGCCTGCCTCCGGACCGGCGCGGCGCCCCTCGCCGCGCAGCCAGGCGAGGAGGAGGGCCGCCCCGAGCGCGTCTGCGGCGAACTCGGCCACGATCCGGCTGGCGAGCACGCCGTCGTAGCCGTAGAGGCGCGGTAGGATCAGGAGCGGCGGGATCAGGGCGAGCCCCTGCGCCGCGAGCGAGACCGCGGCCGCCCGGCGCGGCGCGCCGACCGCCTGGAACAGGGTCGCGGCGGTGAGCTGCAGCCCGACCGGCGCGAGGGCCAGGGCGAAGGCCGCCGTGGCGCGCGCGCCCTCCGCCCGCGCCGCCGGGTCCTCGGCGAAGACGCCCGCGAGCGGCTCTGAGAACAGGGCCATCAGCGCGGCGGCGGCGAAGCCGTAGGCCAGGGCGGCGGCGGCCACGAAGCCGAGCGCGCGGTCGCGACGGGCGCGCTGGCCGGGCCGGTCCGCCGCCCCGTGCGCGAAGCCGATCACCGCTTGGGCGCCCGCCATCAGCCCCAGCAGCGGCAGGGCGGCGACCAGCACGATGCGGAGCGCCAGGCCGAGCCCCGCGACCGCGGCGGCGCCGTAGGCGGCCCCGGCCTGGACGAACAGGGCCATCGCGGCGGCCGCGAGCAGGCTGGAGAGCGTCGCGGGCGCGGCGAGCCACAGCATCTCGCGCAGGAGCGGGCCGGCCGGCTGCCCGGATTGGCCGAAGAGCCGCCAGGGCGGCCGGAAGCGGATCCGCGCGTTCCCCCGCGCCCTTCGGAAATGCCACAGATAGGCGAGCGCCCCCGCGCCCTGCGCCAGGATTGCGGCCCAGCCCGCCCCCGCGGTGCCGAGCCCGAGCACGCGGATCAGCAGCCCGTCGAGCGCGACGTTGAGGCCGAAGCTGCCGACCAGCACGGCGCCGCTCAGGCGCGCGAGCCCCTGCGCCCGCACCACGAAGCCGCCGACGATGATCGCCAGCATCAGCCAGGTGCCCAGGCTCGCCAGCGCCGTGTAGGGCGCGGCGGCCGCGGCGAGATCCGCGTCGGCACCGAGCAGACCGAGCCAGAAGGGTGGGTGCAGGAAGATCAGCCCGGTCAGCGCCAGACCCGGCGGCAGGGCGAGCCAGAAGCCCAATGAGGCGGCCGCGTCCGCGAGCCGCCGGTCGCCCCGGCCGAGCACCCGCGAGAGCACGGAGGCCGCCGCGATCCCGGCGCCGTAGCCGAGCGCGGCCACGAGGAGCGTGACCGGGTAGGCGATGCCGATCGTCGCGATCGCGGCGGCGCCGAGATCGGCCACGAACCAGCCATTTGCCAGCATCTGCAGCGCGTGCGCCGAGATGCCGAGGATCGCCGGGCCGGCCAGCCGCAGCACCAGCGGGACGACGGGGTCGCGGGCGAGATCGGCCGGACGGGGCGCGCCCCGGAGGTCCGGGAGCCTCACTCGGCGGCCGGGCGGATCGCGCCGCGGGCCGCCCGCTCGAGGTCGAGGATCGTCGCGGCGATCTCGCCGGCCCGGATCGGCAGGATCGACAGCAGGGTCTCGGTGAGGCCGTGGCTCGCCTCGGCGAAGCCCTGCAGGTGCAGGCTGAGCCGCGGCTCGGCCGGGGCGAGGGGCAGACGGTAGTGCCGGTCCACGGTCTCGGCCGCCATGAAGGGACGCAGCGGATCGAGCATCGTCGGCACCGCCGCGCGGGTGTAGCCGGTGGCGCAAATCACGGCGTCGTAGCCCTTGGTCGCCTGCGTGCCGGCGACGTCGTCGCGCAGCGTCGCGGCGAGGCCCGCCGGACCGGGCGCGATCGCGACGACGCGGGTGCTGCGCAGGAGGCGGTAGCGGGTCTCGCCGCTCACATCCTGCTCGTAGAGCGTCTGGTAGAAGGACTGGATCAGGTCGGCATCGACCACCGCGTAGTTCGTGTCGCGGTGCGCGGCGATCAGCTCCGCCCGCACAGGCTCGGGCGCGCCGTGGACCCGATCGACGGCGGCCGGGTCGAAGATCTCGTTGACGAAGGGACTGTCGTCGGCGGGTTTCAGCGCCGGCGCGCGGATGGCGAGGTCGATGCGCGCCCGCGGATAGCGCGCGCCCGCATCGACCGCGATCTCGACCGCGCTCTGGCCGCCGCCCACCACGAGGACGCGCCGCTCCGGCCCGTCGAGGCGCGGGTTCCCGAGCGCCGCGGCGATCCCCGGCAGGTACCACGACGAGTGGACGAGGCGCCTGTCCCCGCGCAGACGCCCGAAGGGCTCGGGGATCCAGGGATCGCCGCCCGCCGCGACGACGAGGTGGCGGCAGCGCCGCATCCGGACCGCGCCCGATTCCGTCCGCCCGGCGAGCCGGAAGGCCGCGAGCCGGCCGTCGCGGATCTCCGGGTGCACCGCCTCGACGCCCTCACCGTAGGCGACGCTCTCGGCGAAGTGCTCGGCCGCCCAGGCCAGGTAGTCGTTGTACTCGACCCGCGAGGGGTTGAACGTCTTCAGGTTGAGGAAGGCGATCAGCCGGCCCTTCCGGTGCAGGTAGTTGAGGAAGCTGAACGGGTTCGTCGGGTCGCGCAGCGAGACGAGGTCCTTCACGAAGCTGATCTGCATGTCGGCGCCGGGCAGCATCATGGCCCGGTGCCAGCCGAAGCGCGCCTGCCGCTCGAGGAAGCGCGCGGAGGGGCGGACGGGGCCGTGCCGCGCCTCGGTCTCGAGCGCGATCGCCAGGGCGAGGTTGGATGGGCCGAAGCCGATGCCGAGGATGTCGTCGCCGACGGGCTGATCCGTGGTCGCTGTCATCGCGGAAAGATCCCTCAGGGGTACGCTCGGGGGCTTTGTGGAGGCGGAGCCGGTCAGGCCTGGACGTCCGGCGGCCGCGGGCGGGCGTCGGCGGCCGCCGCGCCCGGTACCCAGAGGCGGTCGCGCACGAAGCGCTCGCGGCCGAGCGCCACGAGGACGGCGCGCTTGTGCGGGAAGTCGACCGTGGCGAGCGGCCCGAAGCCGGAGCCCGCGAGGTTGCGCAGCTGCTGCGCGTGGTCGGCCCGCGGCTCGCCGACGATCCGCCGCGTGCGCGGCTCGTCGAGGAAGAGATAGTGCATCAGGGAGGGCAGCCAGGCCGAGAGATGGGCCCGGCCCCGGATGTCGGCCTCGCCGATCGCCACGTGCCAGCCGCGGTCGTAGGGCTCCGCCTCGTAGTGGGCCCCGAGCCGGCTCTCGCGGGCCCAGTACAGCTCGAAATACCCGAACGGCACGCCGTCGAGGCAGCCGAACAGGGTGAGCTGGTGCGGGTCGGCCCGGAGCCGCGCCAGATAGGCCTCGTGCGCGGCGAGGCTTCCCGCCTCGGCCCAGACCTCCGCCACCCGCGGCTCGTTCATCCAGCGCGAGAACAGGGCGGCGTCGCCGGGCTCCGTCAGGGTGCGGAAGGTGAGGGTGCGGCCGAGCCAGGGGATGCGGCGGGCGTAGACCGTGCCCTCGGGCGCCTCGGGCCGCAGCGGGTGGCGGCGCCCCTCGGTGACGGTGTGGATCTCCGGGAAGGGGGGGCGCGGCTCAGGGAGCCAGCGGGCGGCGCATTGCCAGAGCAGGCCGGGCAGGATCTCGACGCCCGCGGGCGCGCGCCGCGCGGCGCCGAGCCCGATCAGAGAGCGGCTCACGTCGTCCGCGGCCTCGACGCGGATGCAGCGCACGGCCGCATCCTCCGCGGTGAGCGCCTCGGCGCGGGCGAGCACCGCCTCGGCGGCCGCCCCGCTCTCCGCCGCCCCGACGCGGATCACCGGCGCCTCGGCCGGTCCCTCGACCGCGAGCCGGACCGCCGCCCCGGTTCCCGCACGCACGCTCGCCAAACCATCCTCCCGCACCGTCGCCGGGGGCCCACGATCGGGCGCCCAACCCCATGACGATCGGGCCGCGATGCGGTTCAGGCCGGCGCCCGACTGAACCGCGCGCCGGCTCGTTCGTCTTGGGGGCGTGAGCAGCGCGCAGGGAGGACGCATGGCGGGCGACGAGGCCGAGGACTGGACCGGGCTGCCGCTGGTGGTGGCGGTCGACGCGGCGGGCCACGCGGCGTTCTGGCCCGCGGCCCGGCCCCTGCCGGCGGGCTGGCGCACCGTCCACGGTCCCTGCGACCGGGCGGCGGCGCGCGCCTGGATCGCGGAGCCGGGGCGCCGGCCCGGGACGCTCCCGGACGCGCCGCGCCCGGCCTGGGGCGTGTCCGAGAGCGTGCCGGCGCGCCTCGCCCGCCTCGCCGCCGCCGCGCCGGATCGGCCCGCGATCCTGTTCGGGGCCGAGACCCTGACCCGCGGCGCGCTCGACGCCCGCGCCCGCGCCATCGCCACGGCCCTGGTCACCCGGGGCGTCGGCGCCGGCGATCGCGTCGCGGTCGCCCTGGAGCGCGGTCCCCTCGCGATCGCGGCCTATCTCGGCGTCCTGCGGGCGGGCGCGGCCTACCTGCCGCTCGACCCGGCCTACCCAGTCGGGCGCGTGCACACGATGCTCGCGGATGCCGGCATCCGGCACTGCCTGACCCTGCCGGACCTCGCCGAGCGCCTGGAGCTGCCCGCGGAGGTCGCGCGCCACGATACCGAACGGTTTGCGCGCGGGGGAACCGACGGCATCGCGCTGCCCGAGCCGGCACCGGACGAGGCCGCCTACGTCATCTACACCTCGGGCTCGACCGGTCGGCCGAAGGGCGTCCTGGTCGAGCACGGCCCCCTGGCGGAGCATTGCCGCGCCACCGCCGAGGCCTACGAGATGGACGAGACCGCGCGCGAGCTGCACGTCCTCTCCTTCGCCTTTGACGGCGCGCACGAGCGCTGGATGACGCCCTTGATCGCTGGCGGCTGCATTGCGCTGCGCGGACCCGAGCTCTGGACGGCGGCCGACACGCTCGCGGCGATCCGGCGCCACCGGGTCACCCATGCGGGCCTGCCCACGAGCTATATCGGCCAGCTCGCCGAGTGGGCCGCGACGATCGGCGAGGCGCCCGCGGTCCAGGTCTACTCCTTCGGCGGCGAGGCGATGAGCCGCGAGACGTTCCGGCAGATCGGAGAGGTCCTGAAGCCGCGCCTGTTGATCAACGGCTACGGGCCGACCGAGTGCGTGATCTCGCCCCTGGTCTGGAAGGTCGCGCCCGGCACAGACTTCCCCGAGCCCTATGCCCCGATCGGCCGCCCGGTCGGCGACCGCCGCGCCTACGTGCTGGGGCGGGACCTCGAGCCGGTCGCGGAGGGGGAGACCGGCGAGCTCTATATCGGGGGCCTTCTCGCCCGTGGGTATCTCGGACGCCCCGCCGAGACCGCGGAGCGCTTCCTGCCCGATCCGTTTCGGCCGGGGGGCGGACGCATGTACCGGACGGGGGACCGCGTTCGCGTGCGGGCGGACGGAACCTTGTCCTATGCGGGCCGCATCGACGATCAGGTGAAGATCCGGGGCCACCGCATCGAGATCGGCGAGGTCGAGGCGGCCCTGCGCGCGCTCGACGCGGTCGCGGAGGCCGTCGTGGTGCGGCGCGAGGGGCCGGGCGGGGCGCGGCTCGCCGCCTACGTCACGCCGGCCCGGGGCCGCCGGACCGAGGCGGGGCGCCTGCGCGCCGCGCTCGCCCGGCACCTGCCCGATTCGATGATCCCCGCGAGCCTCACCGTCCTGCCGCGCCTGCCCGTCACCCCGAACGGCAAGATCGACCGGCACGCCCTGCCGGATCCGGCGGCGGAGGAGGCCGGCCGCCCGCCCGGCAGCGCGACCGAGCGGCGGCTCGCCGCGATCTGGACGGAGGTGCTGGGATATCCGGTGAACGCGGTCGACCGACCGTTCCTGGCGCTCGGCGGCGATTCGCTCTCGGCGCTGCGCCTGCTCGGGCGGCTCCGCCTGATCGCGCCGCAGGGCGGGATCGGGGTCGCGGATCTCCTGCGCAACCCCACGATCGCCGACCTCGCCGCCCGGATCGATGCGGGCGGAGCTGGCAACGCGGACGGGCTCGCGCCCCTGGTCCGGCTCGCGCCAGGTCGCCCGGGCTCGGGCCGTCCGCTCCTCGTGCTGTTTCCCGGCCTGCTCGTCAGCACCCGCGAGTACGAGCCCCTCGTCGCACATCTCGGGCCCGAGCAGCCGGCCTGCGGCTTCCTCTGCGCCTCCCTCGTCGAGGAGGCGCGCCCGCTCCCGACGGTCGCCGACCTCGCGGAGGCCTACGCGGCGCGGGTGCGGGACCTGATGCGGGAGCACGCCTCCTGCGTCTTCCTGGGCTGGTCCTGGGGCGGGGTGCTGGCCTACGAGACCGCGCGCCGGCTCGGACCGGGCTTCCCGCTCGACTTCGCGGGCATGCTCGATGCCTGCGGCCTGGAGGCGAACTTCGCGCCCGGCGCCGGGCGGCCGATCGGGCCGGCGGAGCGCGAGACCCTGGAATCCATGGTCACGGCGTGGCTCGCCCGTTCGCCGATGCGGGCGCAGTGGGAGTCGCTGCGCGCCCGCATGGACCCGGAGGCCGCGATTCAGTTCGGGCGCTTCCTGGCCGCCGAGCCGCAGCCGCTGCCCGCCGACGGCCCCGAGGTCGGCAGCCGCGAACGCATCCTGTGGACGCTGGTCGACCACGCCCTGCAGTTCCGCGCCCTGCGGCTCGCGCCCGGCAGGGTCCCGATCCGCTCCTTCGAGGCGAGCGACTCGCGCGCGCGCGGCCTGCCGATCATCGACTGGGCCGCGCTGACCCCGCGCCTCCTGTCGGTCGAGGTGATCCCGGAGACGGACCACCTCGACATCGTGCTGAGCCCCAACCTCCACGCGCGCATCGCGACCCTGACGGCGTCCGGGACGGTCACCGCAGGTGCCGCATGAGCGGCCGCGTTTTCGACCAGTTGCGCAACGCCCATATCAAGGCCCTCGCCGGCGGCTTGCTGGAGGGCGTGGAGAGCGGACCGGATGGGGCCGGCTACGTCTGGTCGCGCACCATCCCCGATCCGACCCTCAACTTCGCCTTCGGAGTGCGCACGGCGTCTCAGTTCGCATGGGCGGGGGCGGTCGCGCTGGGACGGGGGCGCGCGCCCGCCTTTCTGGCACGCGACGCGGCGGAGGCGGCAGCGCTGCGCAACCTGTTCGAGCCGGCCGCCGTCTTCCCGGCCTGCTGGATGGCCGCGCGGGCCTGCGCGGGGCCGCGCCTGCCCGAGCCGCTTCGCCTCGTCGAGCATGAGGGGCCCCGCCCCCCGGCCGCCTTCGAGGCGGTGTTCCTGCGTCTCTCGGCGGACGAGCGCGTGCGAGCACACCTGCGCCGACACTATCTGCCGGCGCTGCGCGCGGCGCGCGGCCGGTCGGGACTGACGGCGCTCCACCTCGTGCTGGAGGACGGCGACGGTCCCGCCGCCTGCGCCACCCTCTACCTGCGCGCCGGGCTCGCAGGACTCTACAACGTGAGCACCCGGGCGGACCGCCAGCGGCGGGGCCTGGGCGGACAGATGAGTGCGGCGGCCCTCGGCGCCGCCCATCGCCACGGCGCGCGCGAGGTCTTCCTGCAATGCCCGGCCGGCGGCCCGGTCGAGCGACTCTACGCACGCGTGGGCTTCGAGGCTAAATGTATGCCGGCTTTGATTTGTACGAGCCCGCCCTGAGACGAATCTTCCGTGAGGTTGCGCCGCCCACGCGAATAAGAAACTCCAGGCCGAAGGATCAGGAAAAAAGCCTATCCGGGCGTTACACTACCTGTCTTCGCTTATAGCCTTCCATCGTTGTTGCCGAGTCGCAACATGGCGAGGGAACTACCTGCGAAGCAGGGAATCCACGTTGCCCGGGACAGCCGGTTCGCCCAGAGTGGAATCGCCATAAGGGTTTCGCGACAGCGAGCCCGCACGAGCCTGCCAAAGATGCAGGCCGGTCAGAACAAAAGGCCCGGGCGCGGCGGCGAAAGCAGCGGCTCATCGGGCTCCTCTCGGGTCTCGAAGCTTTTGGAGATATCGATGAAGCTCTTGAAGAGCTCCCTGCTCGGCTCGGCCGCGGCCTTCGCCGCCGTCGCCGGTGCCCAGGCCGCCGACCTTCCCGTCAAGAAGGCCGCCCCGATCGAGTACGTGCGCGTCTGCTCGACCTACGGCGCCGGCTTCTTCTACATCCCCGGCACCGACACCTGCCTGCGCCTCTCGGGCCGCGCGCGCTTCGAGTACGGCTACCAGGCCCCGCTCGCCCGCAGCCAGGGCAACGGCGACTACAGCGGCTACCGCGGTCTCGCCCGCATCAACCTCGATGCCCGCACCCAGACCGCCTACGGCACCCTGCGCGCCTTCGTCCGCCTCGAGGCCGCCAGCCGCACCGGCTTCCCGACCATGCACTCGGGCACCCAGAACCGCATCGCCAACGCCTTCCCGGCGCTGGGCGTCGACGGCTTCGGTCGCGTGCAGCAGTACTTCAACACCGACAAGGCCTTCGTGCAGTTCGCCGGCTTCACCGCCGGTCGCGCCTCCTCGTTCTTCGACTTCTACGCCCACGACTTCGAGATCCAGGCCGGCACGCTCGGCTCGGACGTCGCCTCGACCAACCTCGCGGCCTACACCGCCACGCTCGGCAACGGCTTCTCGGCCACCGTCTCGATGGAAGACCCGAGCTTCCGCCGCACGCCGGTCTACTCGCCCGCCAACGTCGCCGCCGCCACGTCCGTGCTCGGCAACTCGAGCCTGCAGACCTTCGCGGTCACCCAGGCTCCGGCCCCCGTCTTCCTCGGCTTCAACGGCGTCGGCGCGCCGGTCGGCCTCGGCTTCGAGGACGTGATCCAGCGCAACCGCATGCCCGACTTCGTCGGCGTGCTGCGCTACGACCAGCCCTGGGGCTCGGCCCAGATCTCGGGCGCCGTGCACGAGGTCAACATCGGCACCCTCAACACCGCCGCCGCCCAGATCGTCGGTGCCAACCCCGGCACCCTCGGCCGCACCGCGTCCGAGTACGGCTGGGCCGTCCAGGGCGGTCTGAAGATCAACCTGCCCTTCATCGCCCCCGGCGACACCCTCTACCTGCAGGGCGCCTACGCCGAGGGCGCGGGCATGTATTCCGGCGTCTCGGCCTGGGCGGGCTCCTACATCCAGTCGGCCACCTCGCTCCAGGGCGCGCCGTTCCAGCAGTTCTTCTCGGACGCGGTGCTGAACCCGCTCAACAACCGGCTCGAGCTGACCCAGACCTTCTCGGTCGTCGCCTCGCTGCTGCACTACTGGAACCCGACGCTGCGCTCGGCCCTGTTCGGCTCCTACGGCGAGGTCGCCTTCGCCCCCGGCGCCCGCGCCGCCCAGGCCTCGTACAACGGCCTCGGCATCGCCGGCATCACGAACATCGGCGCCTTCGGCTCGAGCTACTACAACCTGAACCAGATCCTGCGCGACACCTACGCCTTCAACGTGGGCGGCAGCCTGATCTGGTCGCCGGTGAAGGACCTCGATATCGGTGTCGAGGGCGTCTACCAGAACTACGGCGTGCAGAGCGGCCGCGTGATCGACGCGAACCGTTCGCCCGGCGTGACCTCGCAGACCCTGCTGAACGCGGCTGTCGCCGCCGGCACCCTGCGCACCGTCACCAACGCCGACGTGTTCCAGGTCCGCGCCCGCGTCCAGCGCGACTTCT
>NZ_BPQM01000055.1 GCF_022179245.1 Methylobacterium gregans | reverse complement strand
ATCTGCTGTCGGAGCGGGGCGTTCTGGACGCGATGCGGGTGCGGGTGCGCACGCTGACGCTGCCGGACACCTACCAGGACCACGACACGCCCGACCGGATGTACGCCGAGGCCGGCCTCGACGCCGCCGCGATCGTTGCCAAGGTCAACGAGGTCCTGCCCGAGCGTCAGGACGGCCGCTCGCGCCTGCGTCTGGCCTGATACACGACGGGGCCGGTCCGCCGGCCCCGCTTGTTCCCCGCGGCGTTCGATGACACAAGCGCCCGCACCGCGGTGCAGCACAATGGGCCGATTCGCCCGCACCGCGCTTTCGTGACGATACGAGCGTGATGGCAGAGGCGACCCAGACCGGCCCCTCCGAACCCGGCCCCGTGCTGATCACCGGCGCGAGCGGCTTCCTCGGCCCGGCCCTCGTCGACGTGTTCCGGGCAGCGGGCTTTCCCGTCCGCATACTCGTGCGCGCGACGAGCCCGCGCAAGAACCTCACGTGGACCGATGTCGAGATCGCCGAGGGCGACATGCGCGATCCGGCCGCCGTCGCACAGGCGATGCGGGGCCAGCGCTATCTCGTCCATGCCGCGGCCGATTACCGCCTCTGGGCGCCCGACATGGAGGAGATCGTTCGGACGAACCGCGACGGCACCCGCGTGATGATGCGTGCGGCCCTCGACGCGGGCGTCGAGCGGGTGGTCTACACCTCGAGCGTCGCGACCATCCGCCCGCCCGCGGACGGGATCACGCCCTCCGACGAGTCCATGCCGCTGACGCCCGAGACCGCGATCGGCGCCTACAAGCGCAGCAAGGTCGTGGCCGAGCGCGTGGTCGAGGAGATGGTGGCCAACGACGGCCTTCCGGCCGTGATCGTGAACCCCTCGACGCCGATCGGCCCCCGCGACGTGAAGCCGACGCCGACCGGCCGGATCATCCAGGAGGCGGCGATGGGCAAGATGCCGGCCTTCGTCGATACCGGCCTCAACCTCGCCCACGTGGACGATGTCGCCGCCGGCCACCTGCTGGCGCTCCGGAAGGGCCAGACCGGCGAGCGCTACATCCTGGGCGGCGAGAACGTGCTCCTGTCGCAGATGCTCGCCGACATCGCTCACATCGTCGGGCGCAAGCCACCGACGGTCAACCTGCCGCGCGGCTTGGTCTATCCGGTCGCCTTCTTCGCGGAACTCGCGGCACGCGTCACCGGCAAGCAGCCCTTCGCCACCATCGACGGTATCCGCATGTCGCGCTACCGGATGTTCTTCTCCGACGCCAAGGCTCGGGCCGAGCTCGGCTACACCGCCCGTCCCTACCGCCAGGGTCTGGAGGACGCGATCGCGTGGTTCCGGACCGCGGGGTATCTGCGATGAACGCCGCCCTCGACACGGCGACCGCGACGCGCTCCGGCAAGGGGCACCGCGACGAGAACTTCCCGGTCGCCTCTCACCTGATCCATCCGAAGAACCGCCCGCCGATCCTGGCCTTCTACTACTTCGTGCGGGCCGGCGACGACGTGGCCGACCACCCGGACCTGTCGCCCGAGGGCAAGATCGCGCTCCTCGACGGCCTTGCGGACGCGCTCACAGGGGCCGGGCCGGGCGACCCCGAGGCGGAGCCGCTGAAGGCGGAACTCGCGGCCCGCGGCCTGCCACCGCTGCACGCGCTCGAACTGCTCGACGCCTTCCGGATGGACGCGCGCAAGAACCGCTACGCCGACTGGAACGAGCTGATCCACTATTGCCGCTACTCGGCGATGCCGGTTGGCCGCTACGTCCTCGACGTGCACGGCGAGGATCCGGCCCGCGTCTACGAAGCGTCCGACGCGATCTGCGCCGCCCTCCAGATCCTCAACCACCTGCAGGATTGCGGCAAGGATTTCACCAAGATGAACCGGGTCTACATCCCGGAGGAGACGCTGCGGAAGCACGGTGCCACCGTGGAGATGCTGGGCGAGGCGAAGGCCACGCCGCAGCTGCGCGCCGTGATCCGGGAGCTCGCCCAGCGCACGCTCGACCTGCTCGATGAGGGCCGGGCGCTCCCCGACCTCATCGACGACGCCCGGCTCTCCATGGAGATCGCCGCGATCCACCGCCTCGCCGTGCTGCTCACCCGCGGCCTGCTGACCCGCGACCCGCTTTCCGAGAAGGTCCACCACGGCAAGGCCGCCTTCGCGCTGAACGCGCTGGGGGCCGCCGCCGGCGCGCTCGTCCGCCGGTCCTTCCGCGGCCGGCTCACGCGCGCGGCGGCCTGAGAGACATCCGAGATCATGACCGCCGCCGTCGACACCGCGACCCAGCCCGCCGCCGAGGCTCCTGCCCTGCCGGCCGCCGGCTCATCGTTCTACACCGCCATGCGGCTCCTCCCGAAGGAGCGGCGCGAGGCGATGTACGCCGTCTACGCCTTCTGCCGGGCCGTCGACGACGTCGCCGACGACGGGGGGCCCGCCGAGATCCGCGCGGCGGAGCTGGAGCGCTGGCGCGCCGACATCGACGCGCTCTACGCCGGCAAGCCGCCGGCCCGCGTGCGCGACCTCGTCAGCCCGGTGCAGCAATACGACCTGAAGCGCGCGGATTTTCATGCTGTGATCGACGGCATGGCGATGGACGCGTTCACGGACATCGTCGCGCCCGACGCCGCCACCCTCGACCTCTACTGCGACCGGGTCGCGAGCGCCGTTGGCCGCCTCTCGGTGCGCATCTTTGGCATGCCGGAGGAGGACGGGATCCGCCTCGCCTGGCATCAGGGCCGTGCGCTTCAGCTCACCAACATCCTGCGCGACATCGACGAGGACGCCGAGCGCGGCCGCCTCTACCTGCCCCGGGAGCCGCTGGCCGCCATCGGCTTGGAGAACCCGACGCCGGCCGCCGCCATGGCCCACCCGCGCATCGGCGAGGTCTGCGCCGCTTTGGCCAAGGAGGCCGAAGGCCATTACCGGGCGACCTGGGAGATCATCCGCCGCAACCCGCGCCGTGCCACCAAGGCCGCCCGCCTGATGGCCGCCGCCTACCGGCTCTACCTCGTCGCGCTGCTCCGGCGCGGCTGGGCCGCCCCGCGCGCCCGGGTGAAGCCCGGCAAGCTCGCCCTGATCGGGGTGGCTCTACGGCACGGGATCGTCTGATGGGCACCGTCCACGTCGTCGGCTCGGGCCTCGCCGGGCTCTCCGCCGCCGTCGCGCTGGGCCAGCGCGGCGCGCACGTCGTCCTGCACGAGGCGGCCAAACAGGCGGGCGGGCGCTGCCGCTCCTACTACGACCCGGCCCTCGGGCTCACCATCGACAACGGCAACCACCTGCTGCTGTCGGGCAACACGGATACACTCGATTTCCTACGCGTGATCGGCGCTCCGGCGGACGCGCTCACCGGTCCGGACGAGGCCGTGTTCGACTTCGCCGACCTCCGATCCGGCGAGCGCTGGCAGCTCCGCCCGAATGCCGGCCGCCTGCCCTGGTGGGTCCTGAGCCGCGGCCGCCGCGTCCCGGGAACCCGCGCCCGCGACTACCTCGCGCCGCTCGGCATCCTGATGGCCGCCGCCGGCCAGAAGGACGGTCAGGGCGGTACGATCGGCGCCCATATGCGCTGCGAGGGGCCGCTCTACGAGCGGCTCTGGCACCCGGTGCTGCTCGCAGCCCTGAACACCGACCCGCGGGAGAGCGATGTCGGTCTCGCCGCGAAGATCCTGCGCGAGACGCTGGGCGCGGGCGGCCAGGCCTGCCGGCCACTCGTCGCGGTCGAGGGGCTGTCGACGGCCTTCGTCGATCCGGCGGTTCGCTTCATCGAGGCCAAGGGCGGAACGATCCGCTTCGGCCGGCGCCTGCGCGCGCTGGGTCTGGGGCGCGGTCGCGTCGAGCGCCTGGACTTCTCGGATGGGCCGACCGAGCTCGGTCCGGACGATTCGGTGGTGCTCGCCCTCCCCCCGTGGGTCGCCTCCGAGCTGCTGCCCGACCTGCCGACGCCGCGGGCCTACCGCTCGATCGTCAACGCGCATTTCGCTGTGACTCCGAAGCCCGGCAGCCCGCTGTTTCTCGGCGTGGTGAACGGCCTCACCGAGTGGCTCTTCGCCTATCCGGACCGGTATTCGGTCACGATCAGCGGGGCCGACCGTCTTCTCGACGTGCCGCGCGAAGATCTCGCGCGCGAGATCTGGGGCGAGATCGCCCAACTCAGCAATCTTGCGCGGGAACTGCCCAGCTGGCAGATCGTAAAGGAGAAGCGCGCAACCTTCGCGGCGACACCCGCGGAGGCGGCTCGGCGCGCCCGAGCGGAGACGGCCTACGACAATCTCGTCCTGGCGGGCGACTGGACGGCGACCGGCCTGCCCTCGACCATCGAGGGCGCGATCCGCTCCGGGCGCACGGCGGCGCGGGCACTGGCGTGCGGTGCAACACGCACGCGTGGAGCGGCCTGAGGCAGAAGCCGAGGGCTTGAGAATCAGGCGCGGGATTTTCGTTCCGCGTCCCGAAGCCGTTTGCGGCCCGTCCGCGTTACGGCCTCGGTTGATCAGACACGCGACGCGCGCTGCAGGCCCTTCGGTCGCGCCGGCGTCCGAGAGGCGAGGACGATGAGAGAGGCCGTGAGCAAGATCGAGGCGCTGCAGCGCCCGAAGACGCAGGGGATCACCCTCGACGCCGTCGAGCGGAGCATCGCGCAGGCGACGCGTGCGCTCACGGATCTCGCCCACGGTGACGGCCACATCTGCTTCGAGCTGGAAGCCGACGCCACCATCCCGTCCGAGTACGTCCTCTACCACCAGTTCCGCGGCACGAATCCCCGCCCCGGCCTGGAGGCCAAGATCGGCAATTACCTGCGGCGCACGCAGGGACCGCACGGCGGCTGGGCCCTCGTCCACGAGGGGCCGTTCGATATGAGCGCCAGCGTGAAGGCTTATTTCGCGCTGAAGATGATCGGCGACGACATCGAGGCGCCGCACATGCGCCGCGCCCGCGAGGCGATCCTCTCCCGGGGTGGCGCGGCCAACGCCAACGTCTTCACCCGCTTCCTCCTCGCCCTCTACGGCGAGGTGCCGTGGCGCGCCGTGCCGGTGATGCCCGTCGAGGTGATGTTCCTGCCGAAGTGGTTCCCGTTCCACCTCGACAAGGTGAGCTACTGGGCCCGCTGCGTGATGGTGCCCCTCTTCGTGCTGCAGGCCACGAAGCCGCGCGCCCGCAACCCGCGCGGCATCGGCGTGCAGGAACTGTTCGTCACGCCGCCCGAATCGGTCCGCTCCTGGCCCGGCAGCCCCCATGCCACCTGGCCGTGGACGCCGATCTTCGGCTTCATCGATCGCGTCCTTCAGAAGACCGAGAACCGCTTCCCCAAGGCCCCTCGCAAGCGCGCCATGGAGATGGCCCGCGCCTGGGTGAGCGAGCGGCTGAACGGCGAGGACGGCCTCGGCGCGATCTTCCCCGCCATGGTCAACTCGGTGCTGATGTACGAGGTGATGGGCTATGGTCCTGACCACCCGCAGGTTCGCATCGCCTGCGACGCCATCGAGAAGCTCGTCGTCGAGAAGCCGCACGAGGCCTATGTCCAGCCCTGCGTCTCGCCGGTCTGGGACACGGCGCTCGCGAGCCACGCGCTGCTCGAGGCCGGTGGGCCCGAGGCCGAGGCGCAGGCACGCGCCGGGCTCGACTGGCTGAAGCCCCGCCAGATCCTCGACATCAAGGGCGATTGGGCCGCGACCAAGCCCGACGTCCGCCCCGGCGGCTGGGCCTTCCAGTACGGAAACGCCCACTACCCCGACCTCGACGACACCGCCGTGGTGGTGATGTCGATGGACCGCGCCATGCGCCAGCACGGGCTGGTCGCCGGCATGCCGGACTACAAGGCCTCGATCGCCCGCGCCCGCGAGTGGGTCGAGGGGCTGCAGTCGAAGGACGGCGGCTGGGCGGCCTTCGATGCCGACAACAACCACATGTACCTCAACCACATCCCGTTCTCGGACCATGGCGCGCTGCTCGACCCGCCGACCGCGGACGTGACGGCCCGGGTGGTCTCCATGCTGTCGCAGCTCGGCGAGACCCGCGCGACCTCGAAGGCCCTCGACCGCGGCGTGACCTATCTCTTGAACGATCAGGAGGCGGACGGCTCGTGGTACGGCCGCTGGGGCATGAACTTCATCTACGGCACGTGGTCGGTCCTGTGCGCGCTGAACGCGGCCGGCGTCGATCCGCAGAGTGCCGAGATCCGCAAGGCGGTCTCCTGGCTCATCCGGATCCAGAATCCCGATGGCGGCTGGGGCGAGGACGCGTCGAGCTACAAGATCGACCCGGCCTTCGAGCCCGGCTCCTCCACCGCGTCGCAGACCGCCTGGGCGCTGCTCGCCCTGATGGCGGCGGGCGAGTGCGAGGACCCGGCTGTCGCGCGCGGCATCAACTTCCTGACCCGGACGCAGGGTTCGGACGGGTTCTGGAACGAGGAGCGCTACACGGCGACTGGCTTCCCGCGGGTGTTCTACCTGCGCTATCACGGCTACCCGAAGTTCTTCCCGCTCTGGGCCATGGCCCGCTACCGCAACCTGAAGCGCGGCAACTCGCGGCAGGTGCAGTTCGGCATGTGAGGGCCCGCGTCCCTGCCACACGGGGACGCGACCGTCTCGGTCCGACCGGAGATCTGCGCATTGGTCACCCTCCCCGTCCTGGCGGTCAGTGGTCTCGCGAAGGAGATCCGTCTGGCGGCCGGCCCCGGCGTTGAGGCTGTCGGCGCAGGCGGCGACCCAGAGCGTCTCGCCCGGCTCCTCGACGCCCGCTCCGCGCCGGCCTATCGGGCGGTTGTCAGCTTCGGCATCGCGGGTGGCCTCGATCCCGCCCTGCGGCCGGGGGACGTGGTGATCGCGACCGGCATCGTCTCGCTGGCCGGACGGTTCGAATCCGATCCCGCTCTGGTCGCGTCTCTCGCCCATGCCCTGTCGGCCCCTGGCTCGCGTCTCGTCCAGGCAGATCTTGCCGGCGCCGACGCGGCGGTGCTGAGCGTTGCAGCGAAAGCCGACCTGCACCGGGCGAGCGGAGCCGCTGCCGTGGATATGGAATCGCATGTCGCCGCCGCGTTCGCCCAGCGCCACAACCTGCCCTTCGCGGCGCTCCGCGTCGTCTGCGATCCGGCCGAGCGAGCGTTGCCCGCTTTCGCGGCCGCGGCCCTGACCCCGGAGGGCGAGCCCGACATTCGCGCCGTGCTCGGCGCCCTGCTGCGCGGCCGGGCGCGCGTGCGTGAGCTGATCCGCCTCGGGCGCGATTCCTCAAAGGCTTTCGCGGCGCTCACGCGCTGCCGCCGAGCGCTCGGACCAGGACTCGGGCTACCGGCCGGCGCCTGATCGGGTTTGCCGGGTCTCAGCCCCGCGCCTCGAGACCCTGCCGGAAGGCTCTTGGCCTGCAGACATGAAAAAACCCGCGGCCGGTGCCGGCCACGGGTCGATCTCATGCGCAGTGAAAGCTCCGCGTTACGCGGCGCTGCGCTTGCGGGCTTCCTGCTTCGTGTCGACGCCCGACGCTTTGATCTCGGAGAGCTTCTGGGCGACGTTGCGCGAGAACACGAACTCGGCCGGGCGCTGGTTCTCCAGGCTGACCTCGGGGGCCATCTGGCCCTCGGTCCGGATGCCGCGGATCGCGTGCAGGACCGGCTTCCAGGGCTTACGCACCGAATCGACCACCGAGGAGGCCTCGTAGCCCGAGTGCACCATGCAGTCGGCGCACTTCTCGTAGTTGCCGGTGCCGTAGGCGTCCCAGTCGGTCTCTTCCATCAGCTCCTTGAAGGTCGCCGCGTAGCCCTCGCCGAGGAGGTAGCAGGGCTTCTGCCAGCCGAACACGGTGCGGGTCGGGTTGCCCCAGGGGGTGCAGTGGTAGGTCTGGTTGCCGGCCAGGAAGTCGAGGAACAGGCCCGACTGCTGGAAGGTCCACTTCTCGCGGCCCTTCTCCTTGCCGTGCCGGAACACGCCGCGGAACAGCTCCTTCGTCGCCTTGCGGTTGAGGAAGTGCTTCTGGTCGGGCGCGCGCTCGTAGGCGTAGCCCGGCGAGACCGTGATGCCGTCGATGCCCATGCGGGTCACCGAGTCGAAGAAGTCGGCGATCTTGTCGGCGGACGAGTTGTTGAAGAAGGTGCAGTTGATGGTGACGCGGAAGCCCATCTCCTTGGCCTTCGCGATCGCCGCCACGGCCTTGTCGTAGACGCCGCGCTGGCAGACCGACTGGTCGTGCATCTCCTTGTCGCCGTCGAGATGGATCGACCAGGTGAAGTACGGGCTCGGCTTGTACTCCTTGATCTTCTTCTCGAGGAGCAGCGCGTTCGTGCAGACGATGGCGAACTTCTTCTGGGCGATGATCCCCTCGACGATCTTCGGCAGATCCTTGTGGAGAAGCGGCTCACCGCCGGCGATCACCACCACGGGCGCGCCGCACTCGCGGACCGATTCGAGGGCCTCTTCGACCGGCAGGCGCTTGTTGAGGATCTCGTCCGGGTAATCGATCTTGCCGCAGCCGGCGCAGGCAAGATTGCAGCGGAACAGCGGCTCCATCATCATCACGAGCGGGTAGCGTTTCCGGCCTGTGAGATGCTGCTTGAGGATGTAGCCGCCGATCTTCGCGACGTACCGGAGGGGGATTCCCAAGATGCGGCTCCTGTGTCGTTGGCCCCGGGGTCGGGGGCTGCTTAACGCGAAAAATTCCTCAGTTCCAGGCTATATCCCTGGAACTGAGGAATTTT
>NZ_BPQM01000054.1 GCF_022179245.1 Methylobacterium gregans | reverse complement strand
CGTCATCACCCTGCCGACGAAGGCCAAGCCGCACGTCGGCAGGGTGATGACGGGCTTGGCGTGGAGCGTGAACTCGCGATGCCAGTGACCGACCGCGGCCGAGAGCGTCTGTAGCTCGCGCCCGGCCGTCGCCGGCTTGATAAGCTTCCCCTCCCCCTTCGATCCGGGCGGCCGCCACCGCTCCTTGCAGCGCGCCTCGACGTAGGCCCGGCAGGATGCGGCCTTGATCTGCGAGAGGTTCTTCCCGCCCCAATGCCGGAGGAGGTTCGCGATGTGGTGCCCGACAAGGCTCGCGTTCGATCCGCCCTCCATGGCCTGCCCGTAAAATGCGAGCGACGTGGCGATGCTGACGAGGCGCGGATCTTGGTTCGTCGGGTCGTCGTCCTCGGGGACGACGCGGGCCTCCTCCTCTAGCCGGCGGTCCCGCTCGATGACGTAGAGCGCGAGCTCCGCTTCAGCCGCTGCGCGATCGCCAGGGCCGTGCGCTGTGCGTCGCTTGAACTCCCCGTCGTGGATGGCCCAGACCCCACGGTCGAGGTCGAGCTTGAGGCGGGCGGGCTTCCGAGGTCTAGGCATCTCTCTCTCCACTCCTTGAGTTCGCGTCGTGTCACGAGCAGGCCGTGACCGGGCCTCATCGAGCGGAGACGTTTCGGGCCCCGCGCCTTCGTGGCGGCGCGGAGCTGCGCGACGGAGAAGATCGCGAAGCCATGGGTGTCGGTGACCTCGGGTGCCCACGCCGCGTCTTCGAGCGTGATCAGGGTGTCGAGGTCGGCGCTCTTCAGGCGGGCCCACGCCCCGTTCGAGGGGTCCCACTTGGCGACGATGAGCTGGAACTTTGACATGACGCGATGATCCCGCACCGCTCTCCCGGCCGCAAGGGCAGAAGAGAACGGAGGGTAAACAGGACGTCGCCCGCCGCGCCTGGGCTCGGGCCCGCCGGCCAGGGTTCGGGCAACCTTGCAGGTGGGTCGGCCTTGCGCCGGGGCGGCCGATCGGCGAGGCTCGCCCCCATGACGCACGCCCCCTCGAAACTCGACCGCTTGCCGGCCTGAGGCCAGCCACCCCGTCCGGAAATCCGGACGGTCGCCGCGTTCCGTTCGAGGGTCCTGCCCGTGACGACCTACCTGGTTTCAGACACCCACTTCGGGCATCTCGGGATGATGTCCGACCGCATGGCCCGGCCCCGGCCGTTCGCCTCCCGGGAGGAGCATGACGAGACGCTGATCGGCCTCTGGAACAACCGGGTTCGCCGGGACGACACGGTGATCCATCTCGGCGATTTTGCCTACGGGTGCAGTCTATCCCATGCTCAAGCCGTGTTCTCGCGCCTGAACGGCAAGAAGTTCCTGATCCGCGGAAATCATGAGCAACGAGGCGAGCGGCTGGACTGGGCCGGACCGATCCGGGACGTGGCCCGGGTGTCCGTTCAGGACAGCGGCATGCGGCGTCCGGTCGACCTATGGCTCAGCCATTTCGCGCACGTGACCTGGCCGGACGCGCACCGCGGCCGGCTCCACCTCTACGGCCACTCGCACGGCAGCCTCGCGCCGACCGCCCGATCCTGCGACGTCGGCGTCGACGCCTGGCGCTTCCGACCGGTGACGGCCCCCGAGATCCAGGAGCTCCTCGCCGACGTCGCCCGGCGCGAGGGCGGCCCGGCCGCGGCGGCCGCCCTGGCGGAGGCCGCTTAGAGCCGGAGAGGGATCCACTCCCCGGTGTCCGCGGCCCAGCAGTACCTAGTCCGCGGCAGCTGCCCCATCACCCGCCACTCGTAGGCCGGGTCGACGGCACGCCACCGCACGGTCACCCGCGCCTCCTCCCCGGTCGCGAGGAGCAGGACCACGTTAGCCTCGGCCTCGCCGGACCGGAGCGAGAGCATCCGCGTTGCCGTGGGGAAGCCGGGCGGGCGCCGCGCGTCGAGGGCGTCGAGGGCGGCGTCGGCCTCGGGACACCGAGGCTCGCGCAGACCCTGCAGCATGGAGAGCCCGAGCCCGGCGAGGTAGGGATCCGGCTCGGTCGCGGGCGGCGCAAGCTCGGGGGCAGGCGGCGGAGGAGCCTCCACCTCGTCCGCCTCGGCATCCTCGTCCTCTTCCTCGGGGGCCTGCGCGGCGGCCCTGGCGGCGATCGCAGCCTCGGACCGCTCGCGCTTCAGCCTGGCCCGCTTCTGGGCGAGCTCCGACGGCGGGGAGATCAGCCCGCCGAAGTGCGCCCGCATCATCTCGTCGAACGGCATCCTCTGCCGCACGTACCACGGCCTTTCGTCGGCCGGGGCCGCGGGCGCTTCCATCATGTCGACGAGGTCGCGCGGCCGCTCCGGCGCGGGGGCCTTCTTGGGTTTCGGGTGCACGAGCAGGGGCGGCTCCACCGGCCGGTGGAAGGGGGCCTCCGCGGCGGAGGCGACCCATGCGCGGTGGGCGGCGAGGTCGTGGGCGGGCAGCGGGGGACGGGCCATGGCTACTCCTTCATCCCGATCAGGCGCCCCGGATCCAATTCGCGCGCTTCTGCGCACGGGGCAGCTCGCGGTATGCTTCCTCGGCGACGGCGAGCAGGCGCGCCCGCAGGTCCAGGGCCTCCGCTTGGAGGGGGTGGCGCGCAAAGTGGTCATGCTTCGCGATGATCAAGCGCGACCCGACCGCGGCTCCCGCGGTCGCGCGCCGGTACCACGCGTCGAGCACCTCGCCGCGGTGCGCCGGCTCGCGGCCCCGGTAGTGAAAGCCGGCGTCGAATTCGGCGACCGCCTTCCTCGCCTCGATGACGGCCGGGGTCAGGTGGTCCAGCTCGATGCGCGCCGGAGCTCCGTCCAGCTCAGGTTGATCCAGTGCCCCGGGCACAACCTCGGCCGGGGGCCGCCCGGCCACCGGGGCTCCCCCGGAAAAGGGCGCGGCGCGGCGGCCTCCTCAACCGCCGGGGCAGGCTGCTCGGGAGCGGGGGCGGGCTCGGCCGCGGGCAGGGCCGGCCTGGACGGGAGCGCCTTCAGGAGGGCGACCGCCTCAGCGCCGGCCTCGGCCACTCCGCCATGGGCCTTGGCGTAGGCGCGCACGATTTCCACGGGCATGCCCGTGTGCTCGGCGCTCCCGTCGCCGGGTTCGTGGAACGTCTGGAACCGGCCGAGGCCGGTCGCGTCGACCGCCGGGTCGCGGAAGTCGGCGAAAACCGTGATCCCTCCGCCCATGCGCTCGACGGAAAAGACCCGGCCGTCCTTGCAGCGGATCTCGGTGGGGCTGACAGGGCGGGTCATCTCACGGCCTCCAGGGCGGTCATGTCGGCGTCGGGGATCTCGACGGTCTCGGGCAGGGCGACCTGCTCGGCCTGCCGACGGCCGGGCCGCACGATCGCGACGGCGGCCTCCATCGCGAGGTCGGAGACCCAGGACTTCAGCGTCGGCCTGTCCATTCCGGCGGCGTGATGGGCCTCGCGCACGACGGCGGCTGCCGCGTCGAGGCGCGTGCCCGGCAGCGACGCCGGCACGTAACCTCGGCGCGCCCAGGCCTCAGGCACGACGGTGGCCGGGTCGTACCGGAGGACGTCGCGGACGTGGCGAGCGACGTGCTCGTCGGCCGCCACGCGCGCCTTGCGGTCGAGCGTGGTGTTCCGGCGCCGCGCAGCCTGCTCGCGCTTGTCCTGCGCGGCTTGCTGCTCGGGCGGCAGCCCGCGGACTTGCCGGCACTCGCGCTGCGCGCCGGTGCCGACGATTAGCCACGCGGGCTCGCGGGAGGTGAGCCGCCAGCCGCGCTCGCCGCCGGGTCCGGTCTCCTCAGCCACGAGGCCGAGCGCGAGCGCGTGGTGGATCACGTTGCCGGCGTCGGCCCACGTGCGGGGCTGCTCGGGCGTCCCCGTGTAGCGCCGGAACCTAGCCTGCATCGTGAAGGCGTAGCGCTCGACCATCTCGCCGCGGCCGAGCCAGGCGTCCTCGGCGTAGACGATCAAGATGTCCCTGTTGACGTAGCCGTTCCAGCACCCGTCGCAGGAGCGGTAGCCGCCGTCGAGGACCGCCGCGTCGAAGCTGGCCGGGAAGGCCACGGGGGTCGGGTTGGTGAGGGCCAAGCCTGCAGCCATCGTCGTCTCCTCAGAAGGGAATGTGATCGCCGGTATTCGGGAAGATCTCCGGCGGGCTCGCCGGCGGCTCCGGGAAGGGCAGCTCGGGCTCGACGTCGAGCCGCGGGTCCGGCTCGTCGGATCCAGGCTGCGCTCTATCGCGCTCGTAGAGCTCGCGCTCCTGCTCGGGCGAAAGGCTGGCGAAATATTCGTCGCGGACACGGCCCACAGCAGGCTCCTTCAGAAGGGGATGTTGTCGGGATCGAAGGGGACCGCCGGTCCCCGCGGGGCGGCCGGGGCCGGGAGCGGCGGCAGGGCGGCGCGGCAGGCGTCCGACATGGCGATGCAGGAGCGCTCGCAGAAGAAGTCGCCCCACCCGTCGAGGCCGACGAACACCGCGTACCGCTCGCCCGGCATGATGCCGCGGTCGATCGGACAGCCCTCGCACCAGAGCGCCTTCCTGGCGGTGTGTCGGCGGACGACCCCGCCGTTGGCGAACGTGGGCTCAGGCGGGTCCGGCTCGACATCGACATCCGGCCCGTAGTGGTATCCGGTGAGGTCGATCACGGGCGAGCCTCCCCGACCGGCACGTAGCTGACGACACGCTGCAGACGGAGGGCGCGCAGGACCGCCGCCCCCGGCGCGCGGCGGCCGAGGCGCACGTCCGACACGTAGGCCGGCGAGATCCCCGCCGCAGCCGCCCACGCCGCCGCGCTGCCGGCGGCGTGGATCACCTCCTCCAACTGCGCGAGCGCGTCGACCGCCCCTCCGTCCTCCACCGGTCGCGCCGGCGCCTCCTCGCTCAACCCGTCCGCCACGATGCCCTCCATGCGCTCGCCGTACGCTCGGTCGCGTATCCGCGTCGCAGCCAAGATCGGCGCGGCGGCCGGGTCCGTCAAGCATTAAATCGAAGATTTCCAGGTTTTGTGCACTACAGCCTCGGCATGATCGCAGGGTTCGCAGCTTTCGGATCGCGTTTCCAAGTTCAAGAAAAGCGTTACAGTCCTTGAGAAATTCGTTACTCCCATTTTGTGCTTGCGCAATTATATCAGGAGGCGGATGCTTCGCTTGTCCGCGTATCAGCGAACCGGGCGAATTCGCCTGTCACCAAGGTTTCCCGAGAGGCCCCATGACCCGCCCGCCGATCGACTTCGGCACCGAGTGGTCGAACGCCGGCACGCACCGGCGCTATGGCCACGACCTGATCCTGTGGGTCGCCGCCCAGCCGACCCAGGCTTTCCGCGACGCCTACTCCCGGGCCCGCGGCCTGATGGTCGGCGCCGGCTACTCGTGGACCGACAAGGGCCACGCCGAGCCGCAGATGCTCCCGTGCTGGTGGAACACCGGCATCACGTTCGATGCGGACGCCCTCCGCGCCGAGGTCGACCGCGTCGTCGCCGAGGCGGCTGCCGAGCGCGAGGCGAAGGCCGCCGCGGAGCAGGAGCGCCACGAGCGCGACGTCGCCTCTACCAAAAACGCGGCCGCCCCGATTCGCGCGGCCCTGCGCGCCCTCCTCGTCGAGAGGCCGTGGGCCCTCGGGCGCGCCCTGTCCGAGGCCCGCGATCTCGCCAGCGCGGAGACCTGGACTTCGTGGGGCCTGCGCAGCGCCGAGCGCTACCTCGACAACGCGGCGGCGAACGTCCGCCGCGCCGAGGAGCGCCTCGGCCGGACGCCCCCCGCGACGTGGTTCGCCCGCGCCGAGGACGAGGCTGTCCGGGTGGCCGCGCTGGAGGCGTGCCGGGTCCTCTCCTCGCGCGACATGGACTGGGCCGCCGTCCAGAACGGCGAGGGCTGGTCGCAGGCGACGACGTGGACCGGGCACACCCTCAGCGAGCGCGCCGTCCTCGACCAAGGCGAAGCCGCCCACGCGCTGGGCCTGCTGCACGGGCACCGGCGCCAACTCTCCGACGAGGTCTGCATCGCGTGCTTCGGCGAGGCCCCGGCGCGGCGCCGGCGGCCGGAGCCCGAGGAGCAGCCGGCCCTCGGCTTCTGACTTTCCGAGACAACCCCTTCAATCGGCACTGACACGCACACGGGAGAACGGACATGAAGACCTGGACCCAGAAGCTCGCCGAGCTCGTCGAGGCGGCGATCCGCATGGTGATGGCGCTGTTCGCGGCTGTCTTCGGCGACGAGTGGGATGGCGTGAAGCCGGCCGCCCGCCGCCTCGGCGCGGCCGCGCGGGGGGTGGTCCCCGGCGTCGTCGCCGACGGCCTGACCGCCGCGGGGCGCGGGCTCGGGCACGCGCTGACGCTCCCGCTGCACGCGGTCGACGTGACCGCCTCGGCGATCGGGGCGACGCTCGGGGCGATGCTGCCCACGCCGCCAGTGACCGCCCGGCAGGTCGCGGACGGCGCGGTCGCGCGGGACGACGCCCGTACGCACCGGGAGGACCCGGAGATGGCGGAGGCGCACGACGCCCTCGTCGCCGCCAATCTCGTCGGGATCCGCGTGCAGGGCGCGGCCTCCTCGCTCTTGGAGCGCGGCGGCAAGCTGCACGCCGTCTACCGCGACGAGCTCCACCCGCCGGTCACGGCATGGCTGGAGAGCCTGTCGCCGGCCCAGCTGAAGGCCATCGTTGACGCCCCCAGCTACGCGCTCGACCGGCACCTCAAGGCCGAGGCGAAGGCCGACATGCTCCCGGCCCTGCCGCCGGTTCTCTCTACGGTCGCCCGTATGGCCAAGGCCGCCAACGGGGGCGAGCTCGACATGAAGGCGATGCTGGCCCAGGCGAAGAAGAACCTGCGCAACAGCCAGGGCGAGGCCGAGGCGATGATGGCGCGCGGCACGTTCCGCCGCCCGCCGGAGGAGCCGGAGGGCGGACAGGTCATCCCGATCCGCGGCCCGCGCCCCACGCCGCGGCCGTCATTCGGCTGAGCCCGCCCCCCCCTGAACGACGAAGGCCCGCCGGGATGACCGGCGGGCCTTTCCTTTTCGGGGACGCCTCCGGCGCGTCAGACGCCGCAGATCTCCCTGAACCCCTCGACGAGGCGGGTCTGCCGGTCGAGCAGGATCTCCAGATCGCGGATCTGCTGCCGGGCGTGAGCGAGCTCCGCCTCGGCGCGGGC
>NZ_BPQM01000053.1 GCF_022179245.1 Methylobacterium gregans | reverse complement strand
CGTCGGCATGGAAGTCACCTCGTACGAGTCCGCCGAGATCGACACCTTCAACTAAGGTGTGAGCGCCGGGCCGGGGATTGCAGGCAGCGAGGGTAAGCCCATGCGCGTCGTGATCCTCGGTTCGGCTGCCGGCGGCGGCCTTCCCCAGTGGAACTGCCGCTGCCCCATCTGCACCCTGGCGCGGACCGAGCCGCACCGCGTGCGCCCGCGGACCCAGTCGAGCATCGCCGTCTCCGCGAACGGGACGGACTGGCTCCTGGTGAACGCCTCGCCGGACATCCGGCAGCAACTCTTCGACAACCCGGCGATGCACCCGCAGGCGGGTCTGCGCCACTCGCCGATCAAGGCGGTGCTGCTCACCAACGGCGATGTCGACCACGTCGCCGGCCTGCTGACGCTGCGCGAAGGCCAGCCCTTCACCCTCTACGGCACCGCCGGCATCCTCGACTCCGTCAACGCCAACCGCGTCTTCGACGTGATGGCCGAGGCCGTGGTCGCGCGCTCGGCCGTCGCGATGGAGCGGAGCTTCGCGCCGCTGCCCGGCCTCACCGTCACCCTGTTCCCGGTCCCCGGCAAGGTGCCGCTCTGGCTGGAGGACGAGACGATGGAGATCGGCGCCGAGACCGAGACAACGGTCGGCGCGATGATTGAGGCGAACGGCCGCAGACTCGCCTACATCCCGGGCTGCGCCCGGGTGACCGACAAGCTGAAGGGACAGATCGCGGGCGCCGACGCGCTCCTGTTCGACGGCACCGTCTACTACGACGACGACATGATCCGCGCGGGCGTCGGCACCAAGACCGGCTGGCGCATGGGCCACGTGCCGATGCGGGGCGAGGGCGGCGCGGTCGAGGCGCTCGCCGACGTGGCGCTCGGCCGCCGCGTCTTCGTGCACATCAACAACACTAACCCGGTCCTGATCGAGGATTCGCCGGAGCGCGCCGAGATCGCGGCGGCGGGCTGGACCGTCGCGCATGACGGGCTGGAACTGAGCCTCTGAGGCAAGCGGCCCAGAAGGTCAGGGTTTCGAAAGGCCCGAGGCCTTTCGCGGGTGCAGGGCAGAGCCTGCATTTGGCTCCTCCGGCCCGGCTTTGCCGGACCGGAGGAGCCAATGTCGGGGCTGCGCGCCCCGAACCCCGCCGAAGGGGCTCGCCCCTTCGGGATCCCCGCTACCGGGTGGTATTCGGCCCGGAGCGGTCCTATCTCTGATCCAACGCGCCGGTGGTGTTCAGGCATCGGCGACAGAACAATAATGCACCGATCGAACGGACCTCTGGAAACGCCATGAACGCTGCCTTCCCCACCCCCGGCGCCGACGAGAGCCAGCGTCTCCTCAGCCCCGAGGAGTTGGAGGCGGCGCTCCGCGACATCGGCGCGCGGCGCTACCACAACCTGCACCCGTTCCACCGGCTGCTGCACGACGGCAAGCTGAGCAAGGACCAGGTCCGCGCCTGGGCGCTGAACCGCTACTATTACCAGGCGATGATCCCGGTGAAGGACGCCGCCGTGCTGGCCCGCCTGCCGGACGCGAGCCTCCGCCGGATCTGGCGCCAGCGCATCGTCGACCACGACGGCGACCACGAGGGCGACGGCGGCATCGAGCGCTGGCTGAAGCTCGCCGAGGGCGTCGGCTTCGCGCGCGACTACGTGCTCTCCACGAAGGGCATCCTCTCGGCGACCCGCTTCTCGGTCGACGCCTACGTGCACTTCGTCTCGGAGCGGAGCTTGCTCGAGGCCATCGCCTCCTCGCTCACCGAGATGTTCTCGCCGACCATCATCTCGGAGCGCGTCGCCGGGATGCTGAAGAACTACGACTTCATCACGAAGGAGACGCTGGCCTATTTCGACAAGCGCCTGACCCAGGCCCCGCGCGACGCCGACTTCGCCCTCGACTACGTCAAGCGCCACGCCACCACGCCGGAGCTGCAGCGGGCCGCGATGGGCGCGCTGACCTTCAAGTGCAACGTGCTCTGGACCCAGCTCGACGCCCTGTACTTCTCGTACGTCGCGCCCGGTATGATCCCGCCGGACGCGTGGCAGCCGGGCGAGGGGCTTGTGCAGGAAGCAGCCCCCGCGAGCGCGCCCGGCGGCGCCGCCAAGCTCGTCGCGGGCGACGTGCCGCGCCTCCCCCGCGGCGTGCGGATGCGCTTCGATCAGGCCCGCGACAAGCACGTGCTGCTCGCGCCCGAGCGCACCTTCGACCTCGACGACAACGCGGTGGCGGTGCTCTCGCTGGTCGATGGCCAGCGCACCGTCACGCAGATCGCCGAGCAGCTCGCCCAGACCTACGCGGCCGACGCGCGGGTCATCGAGGCCGACATCCTGATCATGCTGAACGACTTGGCCGAGAAGAGGGTTCTGGAGCGATGAACGCCGTCACGCCGCAGCGGGCGGCCGCCCCGGCCCCCGTCGGGCTGCTGGCGGAACTGACGCACCGCTGCCCCCTGCGCTGCCCCTACTGCTCGAACCCGCTGGAACTCGACCGGCGCTCGCGCGAGCTCGACACCGCGACCTGGCAACGGGTGCTGACCGAGGCCTCGGATCTCGGCGTGCTCCACGTCCATCTCTCGGGCGGCGAGCCGACCGCGCGCCAGGACATCGTCGAGATTACCCAGACCTGCGCCAAGCTCGGGCTCTACTCGAACCTGATCACCTCCGGCGTCGGCGGCGCCCTCGACAAGCTCCAGGCGCTCTACGATGTCGGTCTCGACCACGTGCAGCTCTCGGTGCAGGGCGTGGACGCGGCGAACGCCGAGAAGATCGGCGGCCTGAAGAACGCCCAGCCGCAGAAGATGGCCTTCGCCGAGAAGGTGGTCGCGCTCGGCCTGCCGCTGACGCTGAACTCGGTGATCCACCGCGGCAACATCCACGAGGTCGAGGGCTTCATCGACCTCGCGGTGAAGATGGGCGCCAAGCGGCTGGAGGTGGCCCACACCCAGTATTACGGCTGGGCCTACGTCAACCGCGCGGCGCTCATGCCGAACAAGGCCCAGGTGGACCAGTCGATCCGCATCGTCGAGGCGGCGCGCGAGCGCCTGAAGGGCCAGCTCGTCATCGACCTCGTGGTGCCGGACTACTACGCCAAGTACCCGAAGGCCTGCGCGGGCGGCTGGGGCCGCAAGTTGATGAACGTGACGCCCCAGGGCAAGGTGCTGCCCTGCCACGCCGCCGAGACGATCCCGAACCTCGAGTTCTGGTACGTCACAGACCATTCGCTCGCCGAGATCTGGTCGGACTCGCCGGCCTTCACGGCCTATCGGGGCACCGACTGGATGCAGGAGCCCTGCCGTTCCTGCGACCGGCGCGAGAAGGACTGGGGCGGCTGCCGCTGTCAGGCACTGGCGCTCGCGGGCGACGCGGCGGCCACCGACCCGGCCTGCTCGCTCTCGCCGCTCCACGCCAAGGTGCGGGCGCTGGCCGTCGAGGAGGCGGCAGAGAACCCGCCCGACTACGTCTACCGGACGATCGGCAGCAACGTCCGATCGCCGCTCAAGGAGGAAGCCAAGCTGTGAAGCGTTTCGCGATGTCCGCCCTGGCGCTCGCGCTCGCCGCGACACCGGCTCTGACCGGGCCGGCTCTCGCCGAGGACGCCCCGTCTCCCCAGACGGTGAACGCCGCCGCACCGCCCAGCGCCGCCGACCTGCTGTTCGAGCAGCCGCAGATGAAGAACGCGGCCCCCGGCTCGACCATCACCTACGACTACCTGCGCCGCTCCGGCATCAGCAAAGGACCGTTCGGGCCCCCGCTCAGCGACACGATCACCTTCCGGGTCGAGGCGGCCAACGATTCCAAGGATGCCGCCGCCCGCAACATCCGCGTCGAGATGTTCTCCGGCATGAACCGCGTACCGGCCGGCCCGTTCGAGGACATGCCGGGCAATCCCGTGATCTCGCTGTTCCTCGAGAACCACCTGCGCGGCATCGCCAAGGTGCTGGAGGCCAATCCGCGCTACCTGAAGAACGCCATCCGCAAGGGCCTGCGCGACAAGGCCACGGTGACGGCCACCAAGGTCACGGTCGGCGGGCGCGAGGTCGATGCCTGGCGCGTCGAGACCAAGCCCTTCGAGGGCGATGCGATGACCGAGCGCATGCGCGGCATGGCCAACATGACCTACACCTTCGTCACGGCGCCGAGCGTTCCCGGCGAGATCGTCTCGATCGAGGCGCAGTCGAAGAACGCCGAGGGCGGCGAGCTGCTGGAAGAGAAGCTGAGCTATGATCAGAAGGCGGGTTGAGGGCGCGGCCCTCGCGGTGCTGGCGCTGGCGGGGCTGACCCTCGCGGCGCGCGCCGAAGAGAACGACTACCCGACCGACGCGCGCGTCGACTACGTCTTCGCCTGCATGGCGGCCAACGGCCAGACCCGCGAGAACCTGCAGAAATGCTCGTGCTCGCTCGACCAGCTCGCCGCGATCCTGCCCTATGACAAGTACGTGCAGGCGAGCACGATCCTGTCGATGCGCCAGGGCATCGGCCAGCGCTCGAACGAGTTCCGCTCGACCAAGGTCTTCGACGACAGGGTCGCAGACCTGCGCCGCGCCCAGGCCGAGGCGGAGATCCGCTGCTACCGGGGCTGAGCCGTCCGCAACGGCGGCCCTCCGGGGGTCGCAGCGCGCCGGGTCGCCGGTTCGACGCACGCTCATGCGCCGAACCGGCGTCGCCCCCGGCGGGCGCGCTCTCAGAAGCGCTTGCTCAGGAGCGCTTGGTCATGTTGCCGCCGCTCATCCCGTCGCAGCAGCATCCGCCCGTCTTGCCCTTCCGGGCCTGGTTCATCGCCATGCCCCCCTTGCCGCACATCATCGCTCCCTTGCTCTTGCCGCCGCCGCAGCAGCTCATGGCGAGGGCCGGGGCGGCGCCGAGCATCAGCAGGGCGGCAGCGGTCGCAAACAACGTCTTCACAGGTCCGCCTTCCTCGTAGCACGGTGATCGGTCGGGCCACCCTGCACCTTGCCATCGTGGGAAGGTCAACCCTGCGCTCACCGCTCCTGCCCCGTGCGCGGCTGCCGGCCCATCGCGGAGCCCGGAGGCGCCGGACGGCCGGCTTGGACGCTGCGGAGCGAAGCCGGAACGCGGGCGTTGACGCAAGGTCCCGTCAGAGCCGCGATCCCCATGCCCCGCCTCCTTCTGCTCGTCCTCGGGCTGGCGATCGCCGCCCTCGCACCGGCCGAGGCTGCCCCGCGCGATCGGGGCGATCAGCGCTTCAAGACGACCTTTTGCCGGCCGCCGCTGAAATACGCGGCCGGCGCCTGCGTCGCCCGCTGCCCGGCGGGCTTCGCGGATACGGGCCGGGTCTGCCGCTTCCGAACCATGAACCGCTGAACCGATCCTGTTGCGCGCGGGCGGAGCCTCTGACAAACCCGGGCTCTCGTTAGCCGGGACGCGATCCAGGACCTGCCGCGCGTGAGCCAGACCCCCCCCGCCCTCGCCCGCCTGCTGCCCGGTCTCGGGCGGCGCACGCTGGTGATGGGTATCCTCAACGTCACCCCGGATTCCTTCTCGGACGGCGGGCTGTTCCAGGGCGAGGCGGCGGCCCGTAGCCAAGCCGAGCGGCTGGTGGGGGAGGGTGCCGCGATCCTCGACATCGGCGGCGAGTCGACCCGGCCCGGCCACACGCCCGTGCCGGCCGCGGAGGAGCAGGCCCGCGTCCTCCCGGTGATCCGGGCGCTCGCGCCGGGGCTCTCCGTGCCGATCTCGATCGACACCTACAAGGCCTCGACCGCCGAGGTCGCGCTCGCGGCGGGCGCCACCATCGTCAACGACGTCTGGGGCCTGCAGCGCGAGCCCGACATCGCCCGGGTCGCGGCCGCGCACGGCGCACCCGTGATCGTGATGCACAACCGCGAGACGATCGACCCGGCCATCGACATCGTCGCCGACATGCTGCGCTTCTTTGAGCGCTCGCTCGGCATCGCCCGCGCGGCGGGCATCCCGGACGCGGACATCGTGCTCGATCCCGGCATCGGCTTCGGCAAGAGCTGGGAGCAGCATCTGGAATCCCTGCGCCGGCTGCCCGAGATCCGGGCGCTCGGCTTCCCGCTGCTGGTCGGCGTCTCGCGCAAATCCCTGCTCGGGCGGCTCCACGACCGCGAGACCCGGCCCACCGACCGGCTGCACGGCTCGCTCTCGGCCCACGCCCTCGCGGCGACGCTCGGGGCCGACATCGTGCGGGTCCACGACGTCGCCGCCCATGTCGACGCGATGCGGGTGGTCGACGCGGTGATGCGGCCGGAGACCCGCGCGTGGGGACCTTCTCATGAGGACTTGCGCATGAGGACTTGCGCATGAGCGACCGGATCCGGGTGAGCCGGATCGCCGTCTACGGCCGCCACGGCGTGCTGCCCGAGGAGGCGCGGCTCGGCCAGCGCTTCTACATCTCGCTGGAGGCGGAGCTCGACCTCGCCCCGGCGGGCCGCAGCGACGACGTCGCCGAGACCGTGAGCTACGCCGACCTCGCGGCGATCGTGGTCGCGGTCGCCACCGAGCGGCGCTTCGCGCTGATCGAGGCGCTGGCCGAGACGGTCGCCGCCGAGATCCTGGCGGGCTTCCCGCGGATCCGGGCGATCACGGTCGCGGTCGACAAGCCGAGCGCCCCGGTGCCGGCGATCCTCGACAGCGTCGGCGTCAGCATCACCCGCCGCAGGGAGACGCATCCGTGACGCAGGCCTATCTGGGGATCGGCAGCAATATCGGCGACAAGGCCGCGATGCTCGACGCCGCGGTGGCCGGGCTCGACGCGCGCCCCGGCATCCGCGTCACCGCGCGCTCGGCCAATTACCGCACGCCCCCCTGGGGCGACACCGACCAGGACTGGTTCCTCAACGGGGCGCTCGGGATCGAGACCGATCTCGACCCGCACGCGCTGCTCGACGCCTGCCTCGACGTCGAGCGGGCGCTCGGCCGGGTGCGCGAGCGCCGCTGGGGCCCGCGGGCGATCGATATCGACGTGCTCTCCTACGAAGGGGCCTCGGTCTCGGACGAGCGCCTGATCCTGCCGCACCGCTTCGTCCGGGAGCGCGCCTTCGTGCTGGTGCCGCTCGCCGAGATCGCCCCCGACCTCGTCATCGGCGGCGAGAGCGTGACGGCGGCTCTGGCCAAGCTCGACCGCAGCGGCATCGAGCCGGTGCCGCGCGCCTGAGACGGTTTATCCTTGAGAGCGCGAACCCCGCCGCGCCCCTCTCCGTAGGGGCAGGGCGATCGCAACGGCCGAGCGATACCCGACACGAAAGGGCGCCGGTCTCCTCTCCCGTGCGGGAGAGGGGGTACGGCGTGGTTCGGGCGCAATCCGAGGAGGTTGCCCGGCCTATGCTCCGGTGCTGCCTCGTGCGAGAGGGGCCCGCACCCCGTCCGGGAACCGTGTGCGCTGCCGCAGCGTGAAGACATTGTCTCGCCCGCGTCGCGGGATGGGTCTATCCTGCCGCCTCCGAGCAGAGGGGGCAGGCATGAGCGGGAGCGACAACACCTTCAAGCGGGCGCCCAAGCGCAAGCCGCTGAAGGGCAAGTCGGTGTCGGTGTCGCCGGAGATGCGGCAGGCCTATGCCGATCTGATCAAGGAGCGCGAGACCAAGCAGGAGGCCTACGGGCGCCACCTGCCGCAGGAGGAGCCGCGCCGCCGCTGACGGTCTCCGGGAACGGAGCTGCTGGCCACATCGTCCTGCGCCTTGCTCGCCGTCGGCACCGCGTTACAACCGACGCGTGAGAGCGGCGGGAGACATCGCATGACCGGTGGGGTGCGTGGTCGAAACGGTGCGGTCTCGTCCGAACCCGGCGCGCGGCGCCGGATCGGTCCGGGCCGGTCGCCCCGGATCTCGGCCGCAGCTTTTCTCCTCGCCCTCGGCTTCACCACGGGCGCGACCGCCCAGAGCGGCGCCCAGGCACCGGACGCGCCCCAGCAGGGTCGGGAGCTGACGGCGCACCGGCCGGAGGTGCCCTACGTCCACGGACTGGTCGTCGCGGGCCACCCTCTCGCCGCGATGGCCGGCCTCCGGATGCTGATGCAGGGAGGGCTCGCCGCGGACGCGGCGGTGGCCACCATGGCGACACTCGCCGTGGTCGAGCCCTGGGCCTCGGGGCCCGGCGGCAACGGTTTCCTGACCTATTTCGACAAGGCCACGGGCAAGGTCGAGAACCTCTCCTTCACGGGGGCGGCGCCCCTGGCCCTGCGGCCGGAGGCGATGACGCCCCGGGACCTCGACACCGGCATCAAGGCTTCCGTCGTGCCCGGCGCGTTCGGCGGCTGGATCGCGGTGCTGAAGCGCTCCGGCACGCTCAGCCTGCGCGATGTGCTCGCGCCCGCCATCGACTACGCGCGCAACGGTCACCCGCTCGATGCCGGCATCGCCCGGACCATCGCGCGCTACCGGACCGTCGAGGACCACCCGACCTCCGCGGAGATCTTCCGGCCGGGCGGCAAGCCGCCGGCCGGTGGCGACATCTTCCACGATCTCCCGCTGGCCGACACCTACCAGCGCCTGGTCGATGCCGAGCAGGCGGCGCTCGCCGCGGGCCGGAGCCGGGAGGAGGCGCTCCAGGCGGCCGACGACCTCTTCTACCGCGGCGCGATCGCCCGAGAGATCGCCGACTTCCACGCTGCCCACGGCGGCTATCTCGGCCTGGAGGACCTCGCCGCCTACCGGCCGCGCTGGGACGCGCCGCTGCACGTCACCTACCGGGGCTACGACGTCTACTCGTCGCCCCCGACCTCCCGGGGCGGCGTCGAGACCCTGATGCAACTGAAGCTCATCGAGGGCCTGCCGATGCGGCAGCTTGGGCACAACAGCCCCGAGGCCATCCACGCGCTGGCCCAGGCGATCCGGATCGCGAAGTCCGACATCTACCACTCCGTCGGCGACCCCCGGGAATTCGGCGACACCGCGACGCCGCTCCTGTCGGAGGGCTACGTCGCCGCGCGGCGCGCCCTGATCGGCAGCGGCGACGTCGCGGTCGTGCCGGCTTACGGGGACGTCGCGGCCCTCAGCGGCAACCCCGCGCGCACGGCGCCCGCCGGCGAGGGGGTCGATCCGGACGGCCACACCACGAGCCTGTCGATCATCGATCAGGCGGGGAACGTGCTGGTGGCGACGCCGACGCTCGGGGGCGGGTTCGGGACGGGCGTCGTGATCGGCCGGACGGGCCTGCTGCTCAACAACGGCCTCCGGCTCGGCTCGACGTCGCCGTACAAGGAGGATCGCGCCTACATCAAGCCGGGCCGGCCGGGCCTCCTGAACAATTCGCCGACCCTGGTGCTGAAGGACGGCGCGTACGTCATGACGATGGGTTCGCCGGGCGGCGAGACGATCGGGCAGACGCAGTTCCAGGCCCTGGTCAACGTGCTCGATTTCGGCATGCCGATCCAGGACGCAGTCGAGGCACCCCGCTTCTCGCTCGCGGCCAAGCCGAACTTCTACAGGACGGGTGCGGAGATCACGCTGCAGTACGAGAACCGGTTGCCGGCCGCGACGGTCGAGGCGCTCGCCGCCAAGGGCTACCGGATGAAGGCGGTGCCGAGTTGGTCCATCGGCAGCAACCAGGGCACCCTGCTCAACGCGGCGTCCGGGAGCATCATGGCCGGCGCGGACCCGCGCCGGCAGCAATACGCCGTCGGCTGGTAGGGCCGGGCGCGTATTGGGCGGCGCCTAGCGCTTGCGCACGAACTCGGTGCGCAGGACCAAGCCCTTGATGGTGTCGTGCCGGCAGTCGATCTCCGCGGGATCGTCGGTCAGGCGGATCGCGCGGATCACCGTGCCCTGCTTCAGGGTCTGGCCGGCACCCTTGACCTTCAGGTCCTTGATCAGCGTGACGGAATCACCGTCGGCCAGCAGGTTGCCGGAGGCGTCGCGGACCTCCGGGCGCGCGGGGGCCTCGGCTAGCGCGCCGGGCGGGCGCCACTCGCCGGTCGCCTCATCGTACACGTAAGCGTCGTCGTCGCCGGCCAAGCTCAGGATCCTCGCTGCGGGGGTGCGCCGTCTTGTCGCGCCCTGGCGGCGCGGAGGCAAGGTCCCGGCGGGCATGACAGGTGCGCGGGGGCGTGAGGCCGCGCACGTCGGAGAGTGTCGGCCACCCCCATCTCGAAGCCATCAGGGGCGCCGGATCCCGGCGCCCGACCCGAGGCTTCACGCCATGTCGCACCGATTCCTGACCGCCGCTCTCGCCATCACCCTCGCGGCACCGGCCGGCGCCGCCCTCGCCCAGGGGCCGACGCCGTTCACCGCCAGCCCGGCCGCCGCCTCGCTCGGCTACACCGCGGCCCCGGCCACGATGGCGGTCGCGTTGCCGGAACTCAGCGTCCGGATCCCGCCGGCCGATCCGGCCACGACCGGCTCGATCCGGCCGCGCCACGGCCACGCCCGCACAGGACAGTGACAGGCCCCTGACGCGGAAAGGCCCCCGTCCCAGGAGGAACGGGGGCCTTTCCGCGGCAGGGCCGGCGGCCTGATCTCAGCGGCGCAGCGGCCCCGCCTCGATCACGTCCTCGACCGTGCGCAAGCCGGCGCGCGGCGAATTGACGAGGCAGGCCATGTTGCCCGGCGGGTGCTGGTTCTTCCACATCTTGGTGTGGGCCTGGGGGATCTTGTCCCAGGGAAAGACCTCGCTCATGCAGGGGTCGATGCGCTGATCCAGCACGAACTGGTTTGCGGCCGACGCCTGCTTCAGGTGGGCGAAGTGCGAGCCCTGGATCCGCTTCTGCCGCATCCAGACGTAGCGGGCGTCGAAGGTGATGTTGAAGCCGGTGGTGCCGGCGCAGAACACCACCATGCCGCCGCGCTTCACCACCAGCGCCGAGACCGGGAAGGTCGCCTCGCCCGGGTGCTCGAACACGATGTCGACGTCCTGCTTGCCGGTGATGTCCCAGATCGCCTTGCCGAACTTGCGGGCTTCCTTGGTCCAGGCGTGGTGCTCGGGGCTGTTGACCTTCGGCAGCTGGCCCCAGCAATCGAAGTCCTTGCGGTTGATGACGCCCTTGGCGCCGAGGCTCATCACGTAGTCGCGCTTCGACTCGTCCGAGATCACCGCGATGGCGTTGGCGCCGCTCGCCGCGCAGAGCTGCACGCCGAACACGCCGAGACCGCCCGACGCACCCCAGATCAGCACGTTCTGGCCCGGGCGCACCGTGTGGGGCGCGTGGCCGAACAGCATGCGGTAGGCGGTGGCCAGCGTCAGCGTGTAGCAGGCCGCCTCCTCCCAGGTGAGGTGCTTCGGCCGGGCCATGAGCTGGCGCGACTGCACCCGGCAGAACTGCGCGAAGGAGCCGTCGCCCGTCTCGTAGCCCCAGATCCGCTGGGTCGGCGAGAACATCGGGTCGCCGCCGTTGCACTCCTCGTCGTCGCCGTCATCCTGGTTGCAGTGGATGATGACCTCGTCGCCGACCTTCCAGCGCTTCACCTTGGCGCCGACCTTCCAGACGATGCCGGAAGCGTCCGAGCCCGCGATGTGGTACTCGCCCTTGTGCACGTCGAAGGGCGAGATCGGCTCGCCGAGGCCGGCCCAGACGCCGTTGTAGTTGATGCCCGCGGCCATGACGTAGACCAGCACCTCGTCGTCGCCGATCTCCCAGACCGGAAGGACTTCGAGCTGGTGGGACTGCTCCGGCGGCCCGTGGCGCTCGCGCCGGATCGCCCAGGCATACATCTTGGCCGGCACGTGCCCGAGCGGCGGGATCTCGCCCATCTCGTAGAGGTCCTTGACCTCCGTTCCCGTCTGCACCGCCGCGCTGGCTGCCATGGTCGTTCTCCTCGTCGGTCCGGCGCGGTTCCTGTCGGAAAGGCCGCGCTCTCGCTCCCCTGCGCTATAGCTGCGATGCGAAAGGCCTCCAAGTGGTCCTAAAGGCCAAGAGGGCAGGATAAATCACGATTCGGGGCCCGCACCGCAGCGCGAGCCCCGCAAATTCAAATCGAGTTTGGCAACCGGTGAAGAATATTTCGCCGGGTTGGGCTATTCGGCCGCGACCTGCGCCGCGCCGATACCCAATCCGTCCGCGACAGCGCGCCCGAAATCCTGGTGGACCTTATACCAGTGCGCGATCATCCGCTCCTGAATGGGGCGCGGGCTGTCGCCCATCGAGGTGACGATGTTCTCGACGAGGCGCTTGCGCCCGCCCTCGTCCAGAACCTTGGTCCAGAACAGGCGCGGCTGCCCGTAGAGATCCGCGTCGTCGCCCGGCCAGCCGTAGCGGGCGGCGTCGCCCTTCAGGCGCAGCGGGGGCTCCTGGACGGCGGGGTCCTGCACCGGGCCGCCGAAGGAGTTCGGCTCGTAATCGACCTGCGCGCCGTGGTTGCCGTCGGTGCGCATGGCGCCGTCGCGGTGATAGGTCTGGACCGCGGCGTTCTTGGCCCGGTTCACCGGGATCTGGTGGTAGTTCACGCCGAGCCGGTAGCGGTGCGCGTCCGCGTAGGAGAGGACGCGGTTCTGCAGCATCTTGTCGGGCGAGAAGCCGATGCCCGGCACCACGTTCGAGGGCTCGAAGGCCGACTGCTCGATCTCCGCGAAGTAGTTGTCCGGATTGCGGTTCAGCTCCATCTCGCCGATCTCGATCAGCGGGTAGTCGCCGTGCGGCCAGACCTTGGTGAGGTCGAACGGGTTGATCCGGTAGGTGTCGGCGTCGAGTTCCGGCATGAGCTGCACCGAGACCCGCCATTTCGGGAAATCGCCCGTCTCGATCGCGCTCGAGAGGTCGGCCGAGGAGTAGTCCGGATCCTTGCCAGCGATCTCGTCGGCCTCGTCCGCGGTGAAGTTCTGGATGCCCTGCTTCGTGTGGAAGTGGAACTTCACCCAGTGGCGCTCGCCCCGCTCGTTCCAGAGCGAGAAGGTGTGCGAGCCGTAGCCGTTCATGAAGCGGGCCGATTTCGGCGTGCCGCGGTCGCTGTAGAGGAACATCACCTGGTGGATGGCCTCGGGGCTCAGGCCCCAGAAGTCCCAGCGCCGCCAGTGCGGCTTCAGGTGGGTGCGCGGGTCGCGCTTCTGGGTGCGGATGAAGTCCGAGAACTTGATCGCGTCGCGCACGAAGAAGATCGGGGTGTTGTTGCCCACCAGATCCCAGTTGCCCTCGCTGGTGTAGAACTTGAGCGCGAAGCCGCGCGGGTCGCGGGCCGTGTCGGCCGAGCCCGACTCGCCGCCGACGGTCGAGAAGCGGGCCACCATCGGCACCTCGGCGCCGACCTCGGTGAGCACCTTGGCGCGGGTGTACGCGGCCAGCGACTTCGTCAGCCGGAAGGTGCCGTAGGCGCCGTAGCCCTTGGCGTGCACCACCCGCTCCGGGATCCGCTCCCGGTTGAAATGGGCCATCTTCTCGATGAGGTGGTAGTCCTGCATCAGCACCGGCCCGCGCGGGCCGGCGGTGAGCGAGTTCTGGTTGTCGGATACCGGGTTGCCGAACGCGGTGGTCAGGCGGGGGGATTGGTCGGCCATCGTCTCGCTGGTCCTGCCTCAGTCTGGAATCAACCTATGTTCCGAAACGCAGGAGCCCAGTCCTGGCTGCATCGCCTCGCACCATCGTGCGCGGCGCGGGATGCATGGCTGGGAACGGGCCCGCACGCGGCGCCGGCGGGCGCGGCCATAGGACCAATGTTGAAGAAAACGCGCGGGCGCGGACAAGGAAAGTCGATTCCGTCCCGGCGGAATCCGCTCTAGGTTACGCCCCAAAGACGTGTCGGCCCCTCGCCCGCGAGCGAAGGTTTGCCGCGCGACCAAAGATCGGGAGCGGACGAGTATGAGCGGGCAGGCAGCGATCGCCGAGACCAAGCCGACCGACATCAAGCCGGCCGAGACGAAGCGCGACAAGCCGTGGATCATCCGCACCTACGCGGGCCATTCCACGGCGGCGGAATCGAACAAGCTCTATCGGGGCAATCTCGCCAAGGGCCAGACCGGCCTCTCGGTGGCCTTCGACCTGCCGACCCAGACGGGCTACGACCCCGACCACGAACTCTCGCGCGGCGAGGTCGGCAAGGTCGGCGTCTCGATCGCACATTTGGGCGACATGCGGGCGCTGTTCGACCAGATCCCGCTCGCCCAGATGAACACCTCGATGACGATCAACGCCACGGCGCCGTGGCTCCTGTCGCTCTACCTCGCGGTGGCCGAGGAGCAGGGCGCGCCGATCGCGAGCCTCCAGGGCACGACGCAGAACGACATCATCAAGGAGTACCTGTCGCGCGGCACCTACGTGTTCCCGCCCGCGCCCTCGCTCCGGCTCACCAAGGACGTGATCCTGTTCACGACCCAGAACGTGCCGAAGTGGAACCCGATGAACGTCTGCTCCTACCACCTGCAGGAGGCGGGGGCGACGCCGGTCCAGGAGCTGTCCTACGCGCTCGCCATCGCGATCGCGGTGCTCGACACGGTGCGGGACGACCCCGATTTCGACGCCGCGAGCTTCTCCGACGTCTTCAGCCGGATCTCGTTCTTCGTGAATGCCGGCATGCGGTTCGTCACCGAGATCTGCAAGATGCGGGCGTTCGCCGAGCTCTGGGACGAGATCGCCCAGGAGCGCTACGGCATCACGGACGCGAAGAAGCGGATCTTCCGGTACGGCGTCCAGGTGAACTCCCTCGGGCTGACCGAGCAGCAGCCCGAGAACAACGTCCACCGCATCCTGATCGAGATGCTGGCGGTGACGCTCTCGAAGCGCGCCCGGGCGCGGGCCGTGCAGCTGCCCGCCTGGAACGAGGCGCTGGGCCTGCCCCGGCCCTGGGATCAGCAATGGTCCATGCGCATGCAGCAGATCCTCGCTTTCGAGACGGACCTGCTCGAGTACGACGACATCTTCGACGGCTCGACGGTGATCGAGGCCCGCGTCGAGGAACTGAAAGCTCAGACCCGGGCCGAGCTCGCGCGCATCGCGGCGATCGGCGGCGCGGTCACGGCGGTCGAGGCGGGCGAGCTGAAGCGGGCGCTGGTCGAGTCGAACGCCCGCCGCATCGCGGCGATCGAGCGGGGCGAGCAGATCGTCGTCGGCGTCAACAAGTGGCAGCAGGGCGAGCCCTCGCCGCTGACGGCAGGCGAAGGGGCGATCTTCACGGTCTCGGAGACCGTCGAGATGGAGGCCGAGACCCGCATCCGCGCCTGGCGGGCCGCGCGCGACGAGCGGGCGGTCGGCCGCGCGCTGGCGGATCTGGAGCAGGCGGCGCGCTCAGGGACCAACATCATGCCGGTGTCGATCGCCGCCGCGAAGGCGGGCGTGACCACGGGCGAGTGGGGGGCCTGCCTGCGCGCGGTCTTCGGCGAGTACCGGGCGCCCACCGGCGTGACCCTGGAGACGGTCTCGTCGGGCGCCGCCGAGGAGGCCAAGCTCCTGATCGCCGATCTCGGCGAGCGCCTCGGCGAGACGCCGCGGCTCGTCGTCGGCAAACCCGGCCTCGACGGCCACTCGAACGGCGCCGAGCAGGTGGCTCTGCGCGCCCGGGACGTCGGCTTCGACGTGACCTACGACGGCATCCGCCAGACGCCCGCCGAGATCGTCGCCAAGGCGAAGGAGACGGGCGCCCACGTGGTCGGCCTGTCGATCCTGTCGGGGAGCCACGTGCCGCTGGTGCGCGAGGTGCGGGCCAAGATGCGCGAGGCGGGGCTCGACCACGTGCCGGTCGTCGTCGGCGGCATCATCTCGCCGGACGACGAGCTCGTCCTGAAGAACATGGGCGTGCGCGCCGTCTACACCCCGAAGGACTACGCCATCGACCAGATCATGGTGGGCTTGGCCAAGGTCGTGGAGCGGTCCCTGGACGGGCGGCCGAAGGGCGAGGGGGCGGAGGCTGTGACGGGGCAGGTGTACTGAGTGCGCTGGACGGACGATGGGTTCGAGGTTGGCGGGTTCTCTCTCCGCGCGCCTACCGGTCTCACACAACGTAGGCAGCCCCGCGGTCTCCCTCCCCCCTCTGCGGGGGAGGGAGACCGCGGAGCCGGCCGCCCGAGATATGTGAACGCGATAGTCTCGCGCGGGGCGAGGGAGCCTTCCGCTCAGTTCGCCCGGCGCGAGACCGAGACCGCGTAGGCCGGCGAGCGAATCGCGAACATCGGGTCGTCGGTCGGGCCGGCGACGCCCTCGGGCAGTTCCGCCACCGGATCGAAGGTCCGGGCGTCGCAGGCGGCGTCCGGCGCGATCGCCGCGATGCTCAAGGTGCCGAGCGTCTCCGCCTTGCGGTTCTCCTCCGGCCAGGAGGCGGTCGGGTCGGCGGTCGGGTCGCCCGGCTCGGCCAGGATCGCCACGAGGTCGAAGCGGGCCGGGCCCTTGGCGAGGCGCTCCTTCAACTCGTCCCCGTAGAAGCTGTCGGGCTTGGCCTTCAGCTCGTCGTCCGAGAGGCCGGCCTTGTCGGCGGAGACGAATTTCAGCTTGGCGACCTTCCCCTCGTTCTTCGCGTTGGTCAGCGTGTAGGCGTGCACCGCCCAGTAATCGACGCCCGCGTAGCTCGCCGGCACCGGCCGTGCGTTGAGCCACGCCGCCTGACGGGTGGTCTCGGGGTTCTGGGCCGAGAAGGCCTTGATCTTCTCCGCATCCGGCTTGCCGTCCGGACCGGGGGCGCGGACCTGCAGGAATTCGAGGAGCTGGGCCGGGGTCTTCGTCGAGAAGACCGGCGCCGAGATCACCACGAACACCATGTCGCCGGCCGGATCCTCCATCCGCATGGCGAAGCCGCGGGTGACGGGCTTGGCCTTGTCGGAGACCTTCGGGTTGCTGCCGCCCATCGAGAACCGGGCGGTGACCGGTACGGCCTTGGCAAAGTGCGGCGCCTTGGAGAGGGCGGCGGCGCCGGGCGCGGGGACGAATTCGCCCTTCAGGCAGACGCCCTTGGCGCCGCTGGCGCGCACGCCGGTGTGGTTGCCGCCGGCCGCGAACTGGGCGGCGACGATCGCGCCGGGATCGGTCTCCTCGGCGCGGGCGGCGGTCAGCAGGCAGGCGGTCGCGGCGGCACAGCCAGCGAGCGTGCGGAGCCAGGTCATGGGGCGTCTCCCAGATGTCGATGTGTCGCGAATCGGCGGCAGGGAGCACGTCCCTGGAACCTTTTTAATTGCGCGCAATCGAGTTGCAAGCCTCTTTGTCGCGTCGGATCTCGCCGCGCAGGCGTTTCCGCGCTATCGGCCGCCCATGCTCAGCCCCCTCGTCGCCGTGGCGCTCGCCGCCGCGCTCTCCGCCGGCCTGATCGTGCGCCTGCGCCCGCTGCTGGTGCGCTACGCGCTGGCCCGGCCGAACGCCCGCTCCAGCCACACGGAGCCGACGCCCCAGGGCGGGGGCATCGCCGTGGTGACGGCGGCCCTGTTCGCGGCCGGGGTGCTGCGCACCTCGGATGTGGGCGATGTCGGCGAGTGGCTGGCGCTGGCGGGCGGCGCCACGGTCCTGGCCGTGCTCGGTGCGGTCGACGACATCCGGCCGCTGCCGGCCTCGCTCCGCCTCGCGGTGCAGGCCCTGGTGGTCGGCCTGCTCGTGGCCACCCTGCGCGGGCAGCTCCTGCCTGTTCTACCCCTGCCGGTCGAGCGCGCGCTGGCGGTGCTGGCGGGGCTCTGGTTCGTGAACCTCGTCAACTTCATGGACGGGCTCGACTGGATGACGGTGGCCGAGATCGTGCCGGTGACGGGCGCGCTCCTCGCCTTCGGGGCGCTCGGACACCTGCCGGTGCTGCCGACGCTCGTGGCCGCGGGCCTGCTCGGGGCGATGCTCGGCTTCGCGCCCTTCAACCGGCCGGTGGCGCGGCTCTTCCTCGGCGATGTCGGCGCGCTGCCGATCGGGCTCCTCGTCGCGTGGCTGCTCTACCGGCTGGCCCTCGAAGGAGGGCTCGCCGCCGCGATCCTGCTGCCCCTCTACTATCTGGCCGATGCCACCCTCACGCTGCTGCGCCGGGCGCGGGCCGGCGAGCGGGTCTGGGAGGCGCACCGCAGCCATTTCTACCAGCGGGCGACCGTGAACGGTCTCACCGTGCCGGGCGTGGTGGGGCACGTCTTCGCGCTCAACCTCGCGCTGGCGGGGCTCGCCGCCGCGACCTTGCTTTGGCCGAACTGGCCCGTCACCGTGGCCGCGCTCGCCCTCGGCGCGATCCTCGTCGCGGGGCTGCTCGCCCGTTTCGCCCGCGCCAGGAGCTAGCCGACCCGTGACCCGCGACATCCGTCAGGAGATCCGCCATGTGGCGCTCACCGGGGCGACGGGCTTCATCGGCCAGCACCTCCTGCGCAGCCTGACCGCCCGGGGCTACCGGGTGCGGGTGCTGCTGCGCCGGCCCGTCGCGGTGCCGGACGGCGCCGCCAGCGCCGTCGTCGGCGACCTGACCCGGCCGATGAACATGGCGGCCGCGCTCTCCGACGTCGACGCCGTGGTGCACTCGGCCGGGCTCGCCCACGCCATGTCGGGCGCGCCGGAGGACGATTACCGCACCCTCAACACCGAGGCGACGCGCCGCCTCGCCGAGGCCGCCGCCCGCGCGAAGGTGCGCCGCTTCGTCTTCCTCTCCTCGATCCGGGCGCAGTGCGGCGCGAGCGCGCCGGGCGTCCTCACCGAGTCCGACGCGCCCGCGCCCACGGACGCCTACGGCCGCTCGAAGCTCGACGCGGAGCGGGCACTCGCCGAGACCGGGCTCGACTGGGCGGCTTTGCGGCCGGTCCTCGTCTACGGGGCGGGTGTGAAGGGCAACATGGCGGCGCTGCTGCGGCTCGCCCGCACGCCCTACTGGCTGCCGCTGGGCGCCCTCTCGGCGCGCCGCTCGCTGATCTCCGCCGAGAGCCTCGCGGCGGCGGTCGACGCGGTGCTCGCCGCGCCCGCGCCCCTGAACCGGGCCCTGATCGCGGCCGATCCCGACCCGCTGACCCTGCCCGAGATGGTGGCGGCCCTGCGCCAGGGTCTCGGCCGCGCCCCCGGCCTCGTGCCGGTGCCGACGCCGTTTCTCGGCCTGGCCTGCCGGCTCGCCGGCCGGCAGGAGATCTTCGCGCGGCTCGGCGAGGGTCTGGTCGCCCGCGCCGACGGGCTCGCCGCGCTCGGCTGGCGCCCCGCCGCGCCGACGCCCGAAGGGCTGGCCCAGCTCGCGCGGGAGGCGGGCTGAGCCCTCAGCGGCGCCGGTAGGCCAGGCAGAAATCCGGCGCGTCCTCGTCGAGATCGTCGCAGCCGCGGGCGATCTCCGCCTCGATCACCGGGCAGGGATTGCTCGCGTGGCAGGGGGGCAGGGGGGCGGGCGAGACCGCGACGCAGCGCGCGACCAGCGCCGCCGCGCGGCTCGGGCCCAGGCTCGCCCGGCAGGATTCCTCCGCCGCGGCGGTCGCGCGGCCGGCGGCGGCGGCCAGCAGGGCGAGCGGGACAGTCCCGATCAGGAACCGGCGCAGGCGAGCGGACCGGTCGATGGTCGTCACGCGTCACCTCCCTCCCACCGCCCGCGCGGAGGGCACGCCCGGACGGTGACGCATCGGGACGGTTCCCGGCAAGCGGCATCGCGGGACGGCGGCGGTTACCCAACACGAATCGCGACGTGCCGAACGTCCCGGCCGGCTCCCGACAGCTCCGTCGGGAACCGCCGTCGCCGAACGGGTTGAGGATCGCGAGCAGAGCGCGGGGAGGCCCGCTGTGACCGGGCGCGCCGCTACAGGGCGGCCGGCAGCGGCGCGGCCTCGCCCGCGGCGGCCTCGCCGGAGGCCGCGAACGCCGCCCGGCCCGCGCCGCGCTCGCGGAAATGCGGGATCGCGGCCTCGAACACCGCGTCGGCCGCCGCCCGGTCGCCGGCCTCGACGGCGGCCGCGAGCCGCGCCACCCAGGCCTCGAGCCGGGCTCGGTCGGCGAAGACGGGGCGCGCCGCCATCACCCCGTCGATCCCGTCGAGGCTGACCCGGGGCTCCTCGCGGGCGAACAGGATCTCGTTGAGGCGCTCGCCCGGCCGCGCGCCCGAATAGGCGATCTCGATCTCCTCGCCCGGCTCGAAGCCCGCGAGCCGGATCATCCGCTCGGCCAGCTCCCGGATGCGCACGGGCTGGCCCATCTTCAGCACGTAGACCGCCGCGTGCTGGTCGGAGGCGCCCTCGGTCAGGGCCCGCGCCTCGCCGTCCGCGTGCGAGGCCGCGGTGAGGACGAGGTCGGCGGCCTCCCGCACGGTCATGAAGTAGCGCACCATCTCGGGATGCGTGACCGTGACCGGGCCGCCCCGGGCGATCTGCGCCTTGAACACCGGCACCACGGAGCCGACCGAGCCCAGCACGTTGCCGAAGCGCACGGCGACCAGCCGGGTCGGGTGGCCGGGCAGCCGCGCCTGCTCGGCGTCGCGGGCCTGGGCCACCATCTCGGCGAAGCGCTTGGTGACGCCGAGCTGCGAGACCGGCTCGATCGCCTTGTCGGTCGAGATCATCACGAGCGCCCGGGCGCCCGCCGCCACGGTCGCGTCCGCCACGTTGATCGAGCCGAAGACGTTGGTCTTGATGCCCTCGCTCCAGTCCTGCTCCAGGTAGGGCACCTGCTTGAGCGCGGCGGCGTGGAAGACGTAGTCCGGCCGGAATTTCTCGAACACGGCCCGGACCCGCTCCGCGTCGCGGATGTCGGCGATGATGCCCCGCGCGCGGGCCCCGGCGGCCAGCACCAGCGGGTGGCTCAGGATGCCGTGCAGCGCCGGCTCGGAATTCTCCAGGACCAGCACCTCGGCGGCCCCGAAGGCCAACGCCCTCAGGCAGATCTCGGAGCCGATCGAGCCGCCGCCGCCCGTGACGACGACGCGCCGCCCCGCGAGGAAGCGTTCCAGCCGCGGCCGGTCGATCGCGACCGTCGGGCGCAGCAGCAGGTCCTCGATCTCGAGCGGGGCGAGCTCCGCCTCGCGCGCGCCCTCGCCGAGGCTCGCGACCCGCACCAGCGGCAGCCCGAGGCGGCGGGCCTGGGCGACCAGCGCGTCGGGCTCGGCCTCCAGCGCGCTCGGCGTGGCGACGAGGCGCCGCACCGGCTGCCCGTTCTCGGCGAGCCGCGCGATCACCCCCTCCAGGTCGTCGAATCCGCCGAGCACCGGCACGCCGCGCATCATCTGCCCGGCCTCGTCGGCGCGCGGCGACAGGATGCCTTTCGGGGCGAGCTTCTTCACGGAACCGGATTCGATCGCGCGCAGCAGCACGTCGATGTCGGAGCCGCGTCCGAGGAGCAGGGTCGGCACCGTGGCGGCGCGCGCGCTCGATTGCCGCGAGCGGGTGTATTTCAGGTAGCGGAAGGCGAGCCGCGCGCCGCCGAGCAGGAAGATCTGCAGCACCCAGTACAGGACGATGGCGATCTTGCCGAAGAAGTAGAACCCGTAGAGGTCGGCCGAGACCAGCACGTAGTCGGTGACGAGGAGCGCCAGCGCCAGGACGCTGGCGGCCCGCACGATCGCGGCCAGATCCGGCAGCGAGGCGAAGCGCCACTTGGTGCGGTAGAGCCTCAGCCGCGCGTAGACGAGGCCCGCCAGCACGAGGAAGGGCGGCAGCAGCAGCGGCAGCGCATGCAGGCGCTCGTCCAGGGCCGAGCCGGTGAAGCGGAACCAGAAGGTGAGGAGAACGGCGAGCGCCGTCGCCACGAGGTCGTGGACGACCATCACGGCGGTCTTGACGTGACTCTGGGCGGGGCGCGGCAGCATGGGCGGGGGCGGTATCCGCCGCGGGGACCTGTGCTGTCAACGCGGCGGAGCGGGGCGGGCTGGATCGCCACCGGCCGTCTCATGAAGCTTCACCACTCAATCGCCACGGCGGCTCTGGGGCGAACAGCGCCGCGCCCCCTCTCCCGTGCGGGAGAGGGTCGGGGTGAGGGATGAGAGGTCTACGGAGACGGCGCGACGCTGCCGAGCGGGCCTGTCGCGCCTGTCCCGGCACGCTCCGGGTCCCTCACCCGGCTTTCTGCGAAAGCAGACCTCTCCCGCACGGGAGAGGGGACCCGCGCTCAATCCAGGACGGATCGGAGATCGGCGCGGAAGGCGTCTGCTCGGCGGAACCGACGCCTCACCCGGACGCCGTCTCAGGTCCGCTCGTAGAGGAGGCGCGCCCGCACCGTGCCCTCGATGGCGGCCAGCTCCCGCAGCACCGCGTCGGGGTCGGCGAGGCCGGCGTCGGTGTCGATCACCACGTAGCCGAGGTCGCCGTCGGTCTGCAGGATCTGGCCGGCGATGTTGATCCCTGAGCGGGCGAAGACGTCGTTGATGCGCCCGAGCACGCCCGGCAGGTTGCGGTGCAGGTGGGCGAAGCGGGCGCCGCCGGGGCGGGTGCTGATGAAGGCCTGGGGGAAGTTCACGGTGCCCACCGTCGCGCCGGTATCGGCGTAGTCCACGAGCTTGCGGGCGACCTCGGAGCCGATGCGCTCCTGCGCCTCGACCGTCGAGCCGCCGATATGCGGGGTCAGGATCACGTTCGGCAGCCCCTGCAGCGGGGAGACGAAGCGCTCGGCGTTCGAGCCCGGCTCCTTCGGGAACACGTCCACCGCCGCCCCCGCCAGATGCCCGGACGCCAGCGCCGCCGCCAGCGCGTCCAGATCCACCACCGTGCCGCGCGCGTTGTTGATGAGATACGCCCCCCGCTTCATCTGCGCGATCTCGGAAGCCCCGATCATGTTGGCCGTGGCGTCGGTCTCCGGCACGTGCAGCGAGACCACGTCCGCCTGCGCCAGCAGCTCGGCGAGGCTCTCCACCGGCTCGGTGTTGCCGTGGCGCAGCCGGTCGGTGTGGTCGTAGAAGATCACCCGCATGCCCATGGCCTCGGCCAGGGTCGAGAGCTGCGTGCCGATGTTGCCGTAGCCCACGATGCCGAGCGTCTTGCCGCGCACCTCCACCGAGCCCGTGGCCGACTTGTCCCACTCGCCCGCATGCGCCCCCACCGAGCGCGGCGTGATGCGGCGCAGGAGCATCACGATCTCGCCGATGACGAGCTCGGCCACCGAGCGCGTGTTGGAGAAGGGCGCGTTGAAGACCGGGATGCCGCGGGCACGCGCGGCTTCCAGATCGACCTGGTTGGTGCCCACCGAGAAGCAGCCCACGGCCAGCAACCGGTCGGCGTGCGCGAACGCCGCCTCGTCCAGCTGGGTGCGCGAGCGGATGCCCAGGATGTGCACGCCCCGGATCGCCTCGTGCAGCGCCTCCCGGTCCAGGGCCTTGGGCAGACGCACGAGGTTCGTGTAGCCAGACGCCTGCATCAGCGCGACCGCGCTGTCGTTGATGCCTTCCAGCAGAAGGACGCAGGTGTCCGCGCGGGAGCGGGGGGAGGAAAGGGTCATGTACGGTGCGCCGGTTCGAATGTTGCGGCGCACAGATGCGATTTCACCGGCGTGGGTCAAGCGTCGGCCATCGGCCCGCGCTTCCGACGGTCCCGCGCCGATCCGGGGCTTGCGCGGCGGCCCGGGGTTGAACACTCTACGCAGGTCCGGGGCCGGAGAAGATCCGATGCGCACATCCCGCCGCGCACGCGTCCGACAGGCGATTGCCACGCCGGGAGACGCCCGGTGAGCCGGCACGGTCCCGAACCGGAATCAGGTCAGCGCCCCTTGCCGGAATGCCTGACCCGCTTCCTCGACATGCCGGCCCCCGGCGCACCGGCACCCGCCGCGCCGCCGCGGGCGGAGCAGCCACGGGCGGTATCGCGCCGACACCCGAATCGGGCGCTGCGCGGCACGCTCGTCTGGGCCCTGCTCTACAACCTGATCGGGTTCACGGTCATCGCCATGCTCTGGCAGGCGATGCCCTGAGCCTCGGCCGGCGCCTCAGCGCGCCTCGCTGACCCGCCGGGTCGCGCGCTGCTCCTGCTTGTAGGCCGTGATGGCCGAGGAGCAGGCGGGGGTGAGCTTCTTCATATTGGCCTTGAAGCAGGCCTCCACCTCCGGGCCGCCGGGGGCGTGCTCGCTGCAATATTCCATGTAGTCGCCGGTGCAGGCCCTCTTCAGGGCATCGCGGGCCGGGGATTGCTGGGCGAGCGCCGCAGCCGGGACGAGGCTGAGACCGATGGCGAGGAACGCCGCCTTGCTCGAGGTCATGGGAAGTCCTGTCGTTTCCGGTGCCGCCGGCCGGGCCGGGCGGCGAAGAGCCGAGCGCTTGCCCCCGAAGGATGGCGTCAGCGTGACGAAGCGGCCCCGGTCGCCGGACACCGTGCGGGCGCTCACCCGGCCCCGTAGCCGCCCTTCGCGTTGTCCGGCGCGCGGCTCGGGGAATGGTCGTCGTAGCCGCCGGTCTCGGGCCCTGGGTCGGGGCGGGGGTCCGGATGGCCGGGCGCGTGCGGGCCGGCCTCGCCAGCCTCCACGATGCGACGCTCCGCGGGGGAGAGGGTCTGGTTCCGGCCGGGCGCAAGGGGTGCCGCCGGGGAGGGGGGCCGGGGTTCGGCCCCCGGATCGTCGGGCTGGGACATATGGCGGATGCTCCCATCGTTTCGACGGGGCAAGACGGCCCGGGCCGCCCGGGTTCCGCGACCGGACGGACGCCACCCGCCCGCGCCGGGTTGAACCTCGGCCGTGGCCCGGCCGTTGCCCGGCGGGTCCGCGGCAGCCGCCGTGGGGCGATGCAGGGCAGCGATGAGCGATTTCGCCGATTCCTATCTTGGAGAGCTGCGCCGGCTCGTCGGCTCGCGGCTGCTGCTGGTGCCCGGCACCCGTGTCGTGGTGACGGATGCGGCAGGCCGGATCCTCCTCGAGCAGCGCTCCGACTTCCGCCTCTGGGGACTGCCCGGCGGGGTGCCGGACGCGGGGGAGGACATCACCGCCTGTGCGGTGCGCGAGGTCTTCGAAGAGACCGGCCTGCGGATCTGCGATCCGGTCCCGTTCGGCTTCGCCTCCGCGCCGGAGCACGAGCTCTGGACCTACCCGAGCGGGGACCGCTGCCACTATTTCACGTTGCTCTACGCGGCCGGTGCCGGACCGGGCCCGCTCCGGCCGGCGGGCGGCGAGAATCTGGAGCTCGGCTGGTTCGAACCGGAGAGCCCGCCCGACCTGATGCCGGCCATGGCCCGCACCCTGGACGCGTACCGGCGCTGGCGCGAGACCGGTACCTTTCAGATGCTCTGAGCAACCGGCGCCCGCCGGGCGCGGCCGATCCTGAACCGAAGGCCGGGCCGCCCTTCAGGTGCGGTTCAACCGGAACCGCCTAGCTTGCACGGCCTTTCGGAACGGCCGGGCGCGGAGCTCGGGCCCGGCCAAGGCGTGCAGAGGCCCGTCCGCATCGTGTGCGCCCCCGTCTTCAGCGGCCTCGACGCCGCGATCCAGCTCCCGGGCCATTTGGGATCCGGCCTCTTGGTCCACGGTGTGCCGATCCCGCCACGACCGATCCCGCCGCTCTTCCTGCACAGCATCCGGCCGGCCCTCGAAAGCGCCTTCGGCACCGAGGACGCGGACCTTGCCCCGGACGCGATCGCCGCGCTGGTGATGCAGCTCCACGCCGGCCCGCTCGGGCCGGCCCCGGCGGACGTGAGCCCGGCCACCGCGGAAGCCTGAGCCCAGCTCCAATACTTGGCCGGGGATAGCGGAACGGGATGATCCGGCGCATGCGGTGATTCGAGACACGCCCGGGACCGGAGTTCCGCGGACCTGAAGATTGGCTTGCCGCCGGGCGCACCCGATCGTGCGCCCGCGAAATCTGCCGAATTCACCCATCGCGAACCGGGCTGAAGTGGTATACATCCGGCGGCCGATGGCATGAAGGATCAGCCCGCGTCGCTGGCCGAGATTGCCCATCCGATGGCACAATCGCCGTCCGCACCCGACTGCCCCCGGGTCGAAGGAAGTGGCCCCGCATGAGCAAGCCGGTTACGGACACGCAGCAGACGATCGACCGCACCCGCCGCCTGATCGCCGAGATGCGCGAGGTCATCGAGGATGCCCGCCTCTCCGTGCTCGCCGCGCGGGACCTCCTGAAGCGGTTCCCCGGCTCCGAGGGGCTCGGTACGGCGGTCCTGGTCGAGCCGCCGGCCGAGGCCCCCCCGGACGATTCGACGCTGCGTCTCGTTGACATCCTGCTCGAAGCGCACGGCGCGGCCAACCTGGACGATGATGCGGAGGTGCGGGCGCTGCTGGAGACGGCACTCCTGCGGGTCGGGCACCGGCTCGCACGCCGGGCAGGCCCGCGAGCGGCCGGGCTGGTCCTCCAGTAGGCTCTGCGCTAGAGCATCATCGTCTGATGGGCCGTGTGTCCAGAAGCCATCTCAGCGGCGAGACGTCATGGCCAGCAACACGCCGAAGGACAGGGCCGCGGCCGCGGCCGCTCTCACGCGCATCGCCGACTTCCTGGATGTTCCGATCGCGGGCTTCTACGAGGTTGCGCCGGGATCGAACGGCGGCGCGCCTGCCGATCCGGCACAGCAGGCCGAGATCCGGGAACTGATCCGGCAGTTTCTGCGGCTGCACGATCCGAAGGCACGGCGACGCTGCCTCACCTATGTGCGGCGCGTCGCCGACGAGTCCGGCTGGCCGCCCGCCGCGCCGGGAGCCCGCAAGGACGCCCTCACGGGCTTCGAAGGTTCGTGAAGCCTTAACCTCCGGGGCGGAGAATGCGGCCGATGCCCGAGGCCCGGCCCAGCTCGGAGACGATTGTTTGACCGCACGCCCGAGGCTGCTCGCCGCAGCCGCGCTCCTCGCCGCTCTCGCACTCGCCTTCGGGCGCAAGTCCCCGGAGTCGCAGGACCCGTGCGAGGCTCATCCGCAGGCCTATCCGTGCGCCCTGTTCGCGACGGCGCCGACCGCCGCGGCCCCGGCCCGGAACCCGATGCCGGATGGGACCGTCCCGGCGGCGGACGGTACGTCCTAGCGGACGCGGCACGGATCTCGTCCCGCTCCGCTCAGGCGATCAGGTCGCGATGGGCCGGGCTGCGGCGCAGCCAAGCCCCGGCATAGCCGCAGAGCGGCACGATCCGCACGCCTTCCGCCCGTGCCTGTTCGGCCACCGCGTGCATCAGCCGGTCGGCGGCCCCCGTGCCGCGCAGAGGCGGGGGTGCGTAGACGTGGGCGATGACGAGGCCCTGGGGCCCGCGGCGGTAATCGGCGTAGGCGGTCAGCCCCTGCTCGGTCAGCTCGAAGCGGCTCAGGGCGCGGTTGTCGTGCATCGGATCCCTCCGGGCCGGGCGCGCGGCCCGTCCCCGGCCAACGCCGCAGGCGCCCGGACGGTCCCGCTGGCCGGGACAGGGCCGACCGCTATCTAGGGACGCGACGGGACGATCCGCACGGGAGACTTCATGAGCGAGCCGCCGGACGACAATCTCGACCACTACGCGCTGGGCTTCTACGCCCTGGGCAAGGGCGTGGCCCGGCACGATTGCCCCTACGCCGCCGGAACGCGGGCGGAGGCCGATTGGCACGCGGGCTACGACGCGGCCGCGCGCGGCGATTCGGAGCCGGTACCCGGGACTCGGCCGGGGGCGCAATCGCCCATGTGATTGGCGGCGCGGCCCGCTCCGTGCTTCTGAGCGCTTCCCGCGCGGGCAACGGCCGCGGGGGACAGGAAGAAGCCCGATGCACTGGCCTGCCGCCTACGCCGCCTACAACGTGTTCCGCCGCCGCCAGTACCCCGCCCTGCGCTGCGCCGTGCGCCAGGACCGGCCGGTGCCGGGCTTCATCCACGGGGTGATCTGGGAGTATGGCGGCACGGTGATGGAGGAGCGCCCGCCGGAGGGCTTCCGGCCGGAAGCCGCGCAGGCCGCGACGGAGAGCACCGGCTACTACCTGTTCCGGGCGCCTCACAACCGCGCCTGAGGCGAGTCGGGAGCCTGCGCCGCGACCGGGTTCCGCCTCAGAAGGCGGCGGCCAGATGCGTACGGACGGCCTCGCCCACGGAGGCGACGGTCTGGGCCACCGGATAATCCGAAAGATAGACGCGGCAACCGACGAGGAGCAGCGCCAGCGTCCAGAAGACCGCCGCGACCGCCCGATGACCGGCACCGTCACGCGGAGCCGCGGGTAAACCGCCGGTATGCGGCGTCTCCAGCTTCTCCCCGAACGGGTCGAAACTCAGGCCCTCGTCCGGGCTCGCCGCGAGCGACATGTCGGTGGTTCCGCGCATGCCGGCAGATGTCGCGCGCGTACAGGTCCGGATCAAGGAACGGGTTTTTCGAAGATTCGGGCCTCCGGAGAAAGCCATGCTTCGCACGAGCACCAGGAGGGAAGATTCTGCCGAAAACCCCGGAGCAGGCGCAGATTGGGGGATCCGGGCCCGGCTGGCCTGCGCCGCGGGACCGTGCCAGCCCCCCCGGATGCTGACCTCCGCCCTGACCTTCACCGCCTACGCCGCCGCCGCGCTCGCCGAGATCGCGGGCTGCTTCGCCTTCTGGGCTTGGCTCCGGCTCGGCCGCTCGGCCCTGTGGCTCGGCCCCGGCCTGCTCAGCCTCGCGCTGTTCGCGTGGCTGCTGACCCGGGTCGAAGCGGAGGCGGCGGGGCGCGCCTACGCGGCCTATGGCGGCGTCTACATCGCGGCCTCGGTCCTCTGGCTCTGGCTCGCGGAGGGGCGCCGCCCGGATCGCTTCGACCTCGCGGGCGCCGCCCTGTGCCTCACCGGCACCCTGGTGATCCTGCTCGGGCCGCGCGGGCGCTGAGCGCCGGACCGAGCGGCGGGATGGGCGCGGGCCAGATCTGCATCATATTGCAGACCGCCACGCACGCGGAGCCGGTCATGTTCATCCTGCTGTCGATCTGCCTCCTGGCGCAGCCCAGCACCTGCAAGGAGGACAGGATCGACCTGTCCTACGAGGCGCGCAGCCCCTTCGTCTGCCTGCGCAACGCCCAGAGCGCGCTCGCCGCGTGGCAGGAGAGCCACCCCGAGTGGCACGTGGAGCGCTGGCGCTGCGTCGCGCGCGGCAGTCAGCCGCGGGACCTCTAGGTCTCGTGCGGCCCCTCCGCGCCGGGGGAGCCCGGGCACGGCTCGTGCGTTCCGGCCTGAGACGCCGCAACGGCCGCCGCGACACCGCCTGAGACCCACCGATGCACGCCACCCCGCTCGAACCCACCGCCTTCGCGGCACCCGCCGTGCTGCTCTCCGGACCGGTCAACCACGACATGTACCGGGATTTCCGGCGGCAGCTCGCCGCCGCGGCGGAGCGCGACCTCGTCGTGGTCGAGCTCTCGACGCTCGGCGGCGATCCCGAGGTCGCCCGCATGATGGGCGAGGACATCCGCTTCCACAGCGCGCTCGCGCCGGGCCGCCGCTTCGTCTTCCTGGGCAAGGCCGCGATCTACTCGGCCGGCACCACCTTCATGAGCTTCTTCGCCCGGCAGAACCGCTACCTCACCCGCGGCACGCGGCTGATGGTGCACGAGCGCAAGCTCGACAAGACGGTGAAGCTCAACGGGCCGCTCACCACCTGCATCGCCGCCGCGAAGGCCGCGCTGCACGAGATCGAGACCTCGATTGCGATCCAGAACGAGGGCTTCGCCAATCTCGTGGCGGGCTCGCGGGTCAACTTGGAGGAGGTGCTGCGGCGCGCACCCGAGAACTGGTACGTTGAGGCGGAGGAGGCACGAAATCTCGGGCTGATCGAGGCGGTGCTGTAGGCGGCTAAACAGCCGCCTCGCCGGGCGAGGGTTCGGCGGCGGCGGCGCCGGCCTCCGGCGGCGCGCCCGTCATCGGCTCATTCGCCGGCCCGTCCGCAAGCGCGGCCTCCGCCAGGGTCGCCACGAGGTCGAGGAGTGCGCGCCGCTGCGGCACGCCCGGGTCGCCGTCGAGGAAGCGGGCGAGCCCGATCCGCTCCGGCGCCCCGCCCCCGGTGGGCTCGTGCAGGACGAAGACCTCGGCACCCGCGCGGGCGAGCGACCAGCGCCCGCCGTCCGGGCCGGTGTGAAGCAGGCGTCGTGCGTTCATGTCGTTTCTCCCACTCAGTAGCCTCGCCAGAGCCCCGGCGTCGCGATCTCCAGGAGATGCCCGTCGGGATCGCGGAAATAGAGGCTCTGCCCGCCGCGAGGCCAGCGGGTGCGGCCCTCGACGGCGATGCCGGTCTGCGCGAGGTGCCGCTCCCAGTCCGGAAGCGCGTCCGCAGCGATCGCGAAGGCGACATGCTGCGGCCCCGAGCCGTCGTGGGGCGGGATGGTGCCGCCCGGCGTCTCGATAGGTTCCAGCGAGCTCCCGCGCGGGAACAGCAGCAGCACGCCGCGCCCGGCCACGTCGTAGGCCCGCATCCGGAAATCCTCGTGGATGCAGCGCAGGCCCATCGCGCCGCGGTAGAACGCGTCGGCGCGCACAAGATCCTCCACGTACAGGACCGTCTCCAGAACACCGTCGAGCGCGGGCATGCGGGCACCTCCGCCGGGTCAACGCGGCCGGGTGCGATGCGTCCCGCGCGGGTGGTCCCGGCTTCCAGAAGTCGAGACCTTTGGCGGGTGCAAGGCTGCGGCACGCCGCCCCCCTGCAGCGCCTCTAGGCGCCGAAAGGGGCTCGCTCCCTGGGGATCCCGGGACCTCAGCCCGCGCGGCGGCGCGCCGCGACCACCCGGCTCAGCACATGCGAGAGCTGCTCGACCGAGTAGGGCTTGTGCAGCAGCTCGAAGCCGTGCGTGCCCTCCTGGGCGAGCACGTGGCTGTAGCCGGAGGTGAGCAGCACCGGCACGTCCGGCCAGCGCCGCCGGATCTCGCCCGCGAGATCGACTCCGTCGCGGCCCGGCATCACCACGTCGGAGAAGACCACGTCGAAGCGGGCGGGCTCCCGCTCCAGCGCCGCCACAGCCGCATCGGCGTCGCGGACCCAGACGGTGGCGTAGCCGAGTTCGGCGAGGGTCTGGGTGGCGAAGCTGCCGACCTCGGCATTGTCCTCCACCACCAGCACGCAGGTGCCTTGGCCGCTGCCTGGCGCCAGTGCGGGCCCGCTCTGCAGGGCTGCGGCGGCGGGCGCCTCGGCCCGGGGCAGATAGAGCGTGAAGGTGGTGCCGTGCCCGACCGCGCTGTCGACCGTGACCTCGCCGCCGGACTGCTTGGCGAAGCCGAAGACCTGGGAGAGGCCGAGCCCCGTGCCCTGGCCGACGCCCTTCGTGGTGAAGAAGGGCTCGAAGATCCGCGCCAGCACCTCCGGGGCGATGCCGGTGCCGGTGTCGTTCACCGAGACCGCCACGAAGCGGCCCCGCACCGGCATCTGGCCGCGCGAGGCCGGCACGGCCTCGGTGGCCGCGACCTCGATCGTCAGCGTGCCCTCGCCCTCCATGGCGTCGCGGGCATTCACCGCGATGTTGACGAGCGCCGTGTCGAACTGGCTCGGGTCGGCGTGGACGTAGCAGGGCTGGTCGGGCAGGCGCACACTCACCCGGATGCGCGCGCCCGTGAGCGTGCCCACCATGTCGCCGATCGCGGCGACGCTCGCGCCCGCGTCGAAGGTCTCGGGCTGCAGCGCCTGCCGCCGGGCGAAGGCGAGGAGTTGGCCGGTGAGCTTGGCGGCCCGGTCCACCGTGTCGGAGATCGCCAGCACGTAGCGGGCGCGGCGCTCCTCGGGCAGCTCGCGCCGCTTCAGCAAGTCGGTCGAGGACTTGATGACGGTGAGCAGGTTGTTGAAGTCGTGGGCCACGCCCCCGGTGAGCTGGCCCACCGCCTCCATCTTCTGCGATTGGCGCAGGGCATCCTCGATGCGCTCGCGCTCGGTGATCTCGGCGGTCAGCCGGGCATTGGCGGCGGCGAGTTCGTCGAGGCGCCCGCGCTGTTCGGTGAGATCGGTGAGCACGCCGCAGAGAAGGGGGTCCTCGCCGTCGCGCTCCAGCCGGGCGAGCGAGAGATGGACCGGGTGCAGGGTGCCCTCGGCATCGCGAAAACCGATCTCGGCACGGGCAGGAGTGCCTGCCGCCTCCGCGACGAGCGCGTCGAGGGTCTCCGCGTCCTGGGGCAGGACGAAGCGGCGCAGCAGCTGGCCGATCAGCCGCTCCTGACGCAGGCCCAGCATCGCGGCGAGCCGGCGGTTGCCGTAGAGCACGGTGCCCTCGGCCGAGAGCGTGAAGGCGCCCTCCTGAATCTGCTCGATCAGTACCCGGTAGGGCCGGTCGGCATTCTCCAGGGTGTAGACGAGGCGCTCGCCGTTCGGGCCCTCGACCACGACCGCGTCGAAATCGCCCCGGCGGATCGCCGCCAGCGTGTCCTCGCTCTCCTCCAGCCGCGCTTCGAGTTCCGCAATGCGGGCGCGGGCGGCAGCGAGCTCAGCGCTCATCGGCACGCTCGTGGGCTTCCTCCGGTGCGTCGAGCCCGAGCCCCTGCAGGACGCGGCGCGCGTCCGTGAGGTCGCCGGCGACGCGGCGCATCGGGCCGGGTCTCACCCGCACCAGGGTCGGTGCGGCGACCACCCGATCGGCCTCGGCGAGCTGAGGCTGCTGGTAGAGGTCGACGATCTCCAGATCGTAGGCGGGCAGGTGCGCGTCGCGCAGGTGACGCACCGCTTCGACGGTCCGGCTGGAGCGCGGCGAGGTGCCGGCGATGAACAGGCGCAGCAGCGGCCGGCCGGCCACGGATACAGGGCTCAAGGCGCGTCCTTCGGGCGGATGTCGAGGCCGACCAGCACCTTCTCGGTGTTCGAGAGGTCGCCGATGATGCGCTTGAGCGGGGAGGGCAGGCGGCGCACCAGCGTCGGGATCGCCAGGATCTGGTCGCCGGCGGCGAGCTGCGGGTTCTGCATCAGGTCGACGACTTCGATGTCGTAGCGGCCCGCGAGATGCTCCTCGCAGAAGCGCCGCAGGTTCGCCATCGCGGCGAGCGACTTCGCGGTCTGCCCGGCCACGTAGAGGCGCAGGTGGTAGTGATTCGGATCGAGATCCGCCTCGGCGGCCTCGTCGGGGCATTGCCCCCTCTCCAAGCCCTTGTCGTCGCTCATCGGGTCCTCGACCTGGGGTCCTCGCCTTCGTCCTCAGCGCGCCGCGCTGCGCCGGGCCGCGCGCTCGCGGCGCTCGGCCTCCAGCTGGCTCTCGCGCGCCTCGGTCTCGCCGATGAGCACGCTCTCCTCCTCCTCTGCCGCCTCGAGCCCGGCGCGGAGTTCCGCAATCTGGCGCTCGAGGGCGTCGCGGCGGCGGGCGATCTCGCGGCGGCGGCGCTCGGCCTGCTGCCGCGCCCGCAGCGCCTCGGCCCGCTCCTCGGCCTCCCGGACGAGGCGAGCGGTGCCGGTGAGCACGCCCGCCGGACCGATATAGGCTTCCACGAGCTCGATGCCCGCCGACGACATCCGGAACTCGCGCACCTGGTGCGAGTGGCTCATGCCGCGGGCCTTGATGACGTAGAGCGTGCGGGTGCGCTCGCCGTTGGCCTCGATGTTGAGAAGCTTCACCCAGGCATCCATCAGCGAGGAGACGCCGAACTCGTCCTGCGCGTCGAACCCGCCTTCCGTGCGCAGGCTGGTGAACACGGCGGTGATGCCGCGGCTCTTCAGGAGGTCGACCATGCGCAGCAGGGTGGCCTGCAACTCGGTCGCGGGACCGCGCAGCGCCGAGAGCGGGTCGATCACCACGAGGCTCGGGGCGAAGAGGTCGATGTCCCGGTGCATGCGAGCGAGATGCGTCTCCAGTCCGTAGAGGCTCGGCCGGGCCGCCTCGAAGCGCAGCAGGCCGGACTCGACGTAGGCCTGGAGGTCGAGGCCGATCGAGCGGGCGTTGCGGGCGATCTGCTGCCCGCTCTCCTCGAACACGAAGGCCATGCAGCGCTCGCCCCGCGCGCAGGCTGCCGCCACCATGCTCGACGAGATCATGGTCTTGCCGGTGCCGGCCTCGCCCGAGATCAGGATGCCGGAGCCGCGATGGAAGCCGCCGGGCTCCAGCATGGCGTCGAGGCCCGGGATGCCGGAGGAGATCACGCCCTCGGTCACCCCGTAATCGAGATCTGCCGAGGTGACGGGCAGGACGCTGATGCCCTCGGCGTCGATCAGGAACGGGTACTCGTTGGTGCCGTGGGGCGAGCCGCGATACTTTACCACCCGCAGGCGGCGCGTGGTGATCTGGTCCTCGACCCGGTTGTCGAGCAGCACCACGCAGTCCGAGACGTACTCCTCCAGCCCCTGGCGGGTGAGCTGGCCGCCGCCGCGCTCAGCTGTGATGATCGCGGTGAGCCCCCGGTCCTTGATCCAGCCGAACAGGCGGCGCAGCTCCGCGCGCAGCACCGTCTCGTCCGTGAAGGCGGCGAACAGGGTCTCGATCGTGTCGAGCACCACGCGCTTGGCGCCGATGGAATCGACCGCGAAGCCGAGGCGGATGAACAGCCCCTCTAGGTCGTACTCGCCGGTCTCCTCGATCTCGCTGCGCTCGACCCGGACGTGGTCGATCCCGAGCTTGCCCGCGGCCACGAGGCCGTCGATGTCGTAGCCCAGCGAGGCGACGTTGGCGGCGATGTCCTCGGCGCGCTCCTCGAAGCTCACGAAGACGCCGGGCTCGCCATAGAGCGTCGCGCCGTTGACCAGGAAGGTGGTGGCGAACAGCGTCTTGCCGCAGCCGGCCGCGCCGCAGACGAGCGTGGGCCGCCCCTGCGGCAGCCCGCCGAAGGTAATCTCGTCGAACCCCGTGATGCCGGTCCGGACCTTGGCCAGTGCCGGCCTCCGATCGCTCGCCACTGTCCACCTATCCCCGGTTGCACCCGCCCGGGCTGGCCCTACTGCATAGGCGGGACCGCAGCAATACAAGCTGCCGTCAGTGCCCGCGCAGGATCCCGGCGAGGAGCGCGGGGGTGGCCCGCGCCAGGAGGGCGGCCCCGCGCAGGATCTCGGCGGCCTCCCCGGGGGCGCGCCGCGCCCCGGCCTGGGCGAGGCGCAGCGGCACCTCGGCCAGGAAGGAGGCCGCCAGCAGCGCCAGCGCCGTGGCCCGGCCGTGGTGCTTGGCGGCGTACTGCACCCGGGCGTGCAGGATGTAGGACAGGCGGTGCGCCCGCGCCTGCCGGGTCGTCCCCTGGCCCGCGTGGCCGATCACTGCCCCGGCCACGTGACGCACCGCGAAGCCGGCCTCCCGCGCCCGCCGGCAGAGGTCGACATCCTCGTAATAGACGAAGAAGCGCTCGTCGAAGCCGCCGAGCATCGCGAGGAGCGGGCGGCGGATCATCAGGAAGGCGCCCATCACCTGATCGACGGCGCGGTCCTCCGCGTGGTCCCATTCGGTCATGAAGTGGGTCGGCACGAGGCCGAGCCGGTCGAGGGCGAGCGCCTGACCGAGAAGACTCGCGGAGGTCGGCGCGCGGGCGCAGCTGCGCTCGACCGTGCCGTCGTCGGCGATCTGGCGGGCGCCGACGATGCCGGTGCGCGGATCGGCGAGGAGGGCGGCGCGCGCCGTGAGCAGGGCCGGGCCGTCGACCCTCGTGTCGGGGTTCAGGAACAGGACCGTGTCCGCCGCGCCCGCCGCCGCGCCGATGTTGCAGGCGCGGGCGAAGCCGAGGTTTTCCGCGTTTCGGACGACACGCAACGTCATCCTCCCGCCCCCCGCAGAGGGGGGAGGGGATGGGCGGAGACCGGCGTGGGCAAAGGCTTCCAGCGCCTCCGCCGAGCCGTCCGTCGAGGCGTTGTCGACGACCACCACCCGCAGGTCGAGCCCCGCCGCGGCCCGCGCGAGGCTCGCGACGCAGGCCTGGACCAGCGCGCCGCCGTTCCAGTTGACGATCACAACGTCGAGGGCGGGGAGGGCGGTCACGGGAGAGGTCGCTGCGGGGATCACGGGACATCCCGGGGCGGTCCGAGGCGGCCGAGCAGGCCGTCGCGCAAGGCGGCGAGGAGGCGCAGGAGCACGCGGGGGCGGAAGCGCGAATCGGCCCAGTACAGGAGGATCTGCACCGGCAGGTAGGCGCCCTGGCGCAGCTTCCAGCCCGGCGGCAGATGGGGCAGGCGCAGGCCGTAGACGCTGTTGCGCAGGTAGGTGGCCATGCGGAACAGGGGCTGGCGCGGCATGGCGAGGCCAAAGGGGCCCCGGATCGTGCCGCTGCCGACATGGTGGGCGAGGCCCGCCTCCGGCGCCATCCAGCAGCTGTGCCCGCGCGCCCAGGCGCGGAAGCACCATTCGAGATCGACCGCGTCGATGAAGTAGTCGGCGCGGAACGGACCGACGCGGGCGAAGGCCGCGAGGTCGACGAGCGAGCCGGAGGTCGCCAGGAAATCCACCGGCACCAGCCCGTCCCGGGGGGCCGTGCCGGCGCGCACCGGATAGGCCGGCGCCTTGTGGCCCGGCCCCGCGAGCGGCCGCGGCCCGATCACGGCGGGCGGCGGCACCGTGCTGGCAAGCCGGTCCGCGGCGGTCAGCAGCGCCCGCAGCATCGCGCCCTGCGGCCCGGCATCCTGGTCGAGCAGCAGGAGATGGCGCGCGCCGAGGCCGGCCGCAGCCTCCGCGAGGGCGTTGAGGGCCGCCGCGATGCCGACGTTGCGGCCGGCCGAGAGCAGCCGGATGCCGGCCCGGCCCAGCGCCTCGGCGCCATCCGCGGGCAGGCCACCGTTGTCGAAGGCCAGCACCGGCCCCGCACTTGAGGCCGCGAGGCGGCAGGCCGCCTCCACCTGCGCGGAGCTCGGCCGGAACAGCGTGAGGCCGACGGCGACGCTGGCGGGCTCGTTGCCGGACACCGTCTCCCTCCTGACTCTACCGCGCCGGTCGGTCGCGCCGGCGCGCGTCAGTGGGGCCCCGGGCAGGCGCGGTCAACCGGGCACGGTCGGGGAGGTCTCAGGCGATCAGGCGGCCTGCACCAAACAGGAAGCCGAACACCACCATGATGAACAGGATCAGCCCGGCGATGATCGCGATGGTCTGGAAGGACTGGCGCTTGGCCTGCTCCGAGTAGGCGACGGTGCGGGAGGTGGCGGGATCCTGGGGCGTGTCGGGCATGGGCGGCGTCCGTTCGGATCGAGAGGGGACGAACGTCAAAGCCGTGAGGCGCGATTGGCTCCCGCCGGGCGCGTGCTCGGGCGCACGCGGTGGACACGTCGAAGGCAGGCGCGCGCGCTTTCCGGACCCTTCGGGCCTGCACACCCGGCGCATCGGCAGAGGGTGATCCGGGATCCAGCCGAGGCAGGGCGCGCAGCGTCCGAACCTTGCGACGGTGCCAAATATCGCGCCGCTTCGCGGCCCTCGCTCATCGGGTCCCGGATCACCTTCCCCTCTCGTTCCACGCGTCCAGGAAACGGGTGGAGACGCATTCGAAGACCCGTCAAACAGCCTCTCAGGCGATCTCGTACTGGATCGGCTTGAAGGCGTAGTTGTTCGATTGCAGGGCCGAGCAGGCGGTGAGCCCGATGATCAGGTCCTCGCGCGCCTCGAAGGTCACGTGGTCGCCCGCCCGGCTCAAGGGGGGCCGGACCTCCAGCGCGCCGCTCGTCCCGTCCACCGCCACGTTCATGAAGACGTTAAAGGCCACCGGGATCCGGTCCGGCCCGATGCCGTAGGGCGCCAGCGCCTGCGCGAGGTTGCCGAAGCAACCCCGGTGCGGCTCGGTGTCGCCGTAGATGATCCGGAAGGTATCGGCCGAGCAGGGGGTGAGCAGGAAATCGTGCCGCCCGACCGTGTCGGCGACGATCTCCATGAGCACGTTCGAGCGGTTCGAGTAGATCTTGTCGCCCGTCGTCAGGAAGATGCGGCTGGCGTAGTCGAGGGTGCGGCCCGACGAGATCACCTCGTCGATGTCGTCGCGCCGGAAGGCGAGAAGGTCGGCCACCTGCTCGCCCTCCGGGTCGATCACGGTGAGGCGCTGGCCCCGGTCGAGGGTGAAGGCGGTGCCGGAGCGCGGCTGAATCTGGTGGCGCATGGGGGCGGGTGGTCTCGGGGCTGGGTCGGCGGATGGGGCAGGGGCCCGGGACGGCAACGCGGCAGGCGGCCAAGCGTCACCGGAGAAGCGTCACCGGAGAAGATCGATGTCGCGCGGCCCCGCGCCGAGGGAGCCCGTCACGCGATCCCCGGCCGCGACAAAGGAGGGCTTTGCGTCCGGCGGGCCGGGGAGCTATCTGGCAGTCAGAGAACAAAAGGCAGCCGAATCAGCGCGGCCCCGAAGGGGTGATCGGCGCGGTCGAGCATGTCAGGGTATCGCGCGGCGCGGGGCACGGAATCTTGCGTGCCCCGGGCGTTGCGCTAGGGAGGGGGCGCCCGCGCGGCCGAGGCCCGTTCGTGGCCGAAGCCCTTCTGTACGAGGCCGTCGCCTGACATGACACCGGACCACGCCTTAGCCTCATCGACGCCGCTGGAGCGGGACGCGCGGCTCGCCATGAGCGACCACAAGGTCGCCCCCGGCGAGATCGCCATCGGCGTCGTGATCGGTCGCGCGGCCGAGTATTTCGACTTCTTCGTCTACGGCATCGCCTCGGTCCTGGTCTTCCCGAAGGTGTTCTTCCCCTTCGCGTCGCCGCTCCAGGGCACGCTGTACAGCTTCGTCGTCTTCGCCCTCGCCTTCATCGCCCGGCCGATCGGCTCGGTGATCTTCATGATGATCGACCGGCGGCACGGCCGCGGGGTCAAGCTGACCATCGCGCTGTTCCTGCTCGGCGGCTCGACCATGCTGATCAGCTTTCTGCCGGGCTACGATCACATCGGTGCCTCGGCGATCTGGCTGCTCGCGGCTCTGCGCATTGGGCAGGGCCTCGCGCTGGGCGGCGCCTGGGACGGCCTCGCCTCGCTGCTCGCCCTCAACGCCCCCGTGGAGCGCCGCGGCTGGTACGCGATGATGCCCCAGCTCGGCGCGCCGATCGGCTTCATGCTGGCAAGCCTGCTCTTCGCCTTCTTCACCATGAACCTCTCCGAGGCCGACTTCATCGAGTGGGGCTGGCGCTACCCGTTCTTCTGCGCCTTCACCATCAACGTGGTGGCGCTCTTCGCCCGGTTGCGCCTCGTCGCCACCGACGAGTTCACCCGCCTGATCGAGAAGGGCCGGCTCGAGCCCGCGCCCTTCTTCCCCCTGCTCAAGGCCCACGGCGAGGACGTGCTGATCGGCGCCCTGGTGCCGCTGGCGAGCTTCGCGCTCTTCCACCTCGTCACGATCTTCCCGATCTCCTGGATCACCCTGTTCACCCAGCGCTCGGCCGGCGAGTTCCTGCTGGTCCAGTTCGGCGGCGCGATCCTGTTCGCGGGCGCCATCGTGTTCTCCGGGCTGATGGCCGACCAGATCGGCCGGCGCATGCACCTGATCATCTCGGCCGGGCTGATCGCCGCCTTCGCGGTGGCCAGCACCATCGCGCCCATCGTGATCGAGGAGAACGCGGTCGGCCAGACCGTCTACGTGCTCGCCGGCTTCACGCTCCTCGGCCTCGCCTACGGCCAGGCCACCGGTGCGGTGAGCTCGCGCCTCGGCGCCCGCTACCGCTACACCGGCGCCGCCCTGATGGCGGATCTGGGCTGGCTGCTCGGCGCCGGCTTCGCGCCGCTCGTCGCGCTCGGCCTGTCGGCCAAGTTCGGGCTCGCCTGCGTCGGCCTCTACCTGCTGTCGGGCGCGATCGCGACGCTCGTCGCGCTCAGCCTCAACCGCTCCGAGATCCGGCAGATGTAGCCGGGCCGACGGGCCGGACTCTCACGGAACGGCGCGGGATCCCGCGCCGCCGACACCGCCTTGCGGCGCGACGCGCGCCGCGCCTGACGCCTCCCGGGGCCATCTCGCCGCCACGCGGCAAGGGGACACGATGTTGATCGCCGCGGCCAAATCCGCCCTCTCCACGCGCGCCGGGACCGGGCGCCTCGAGCGCCTGGCGCGCGCCGCCGCCCTGCTGCCCCTTCTGGCGGCGACCGCCGGCTGCAACATGGTCGTGATGCATCCCTCCGGCGACGTGGCGATGCAGCAGCGCAACCTCGTCCTCGCCTCCACGGGCCTGATGCTGCTGATCATCGTGCCGGTGATCCTGCTGACGCTGCTCTTCGCCTGGCGCTACCGCGCCTCCAACACCGCGGCGACCTACGATCCCGACTGGCACCACTCGACGCAGCTCGAGGTGGTGATCTGGGCGGCGCCCCTCGTGATCATCATCGCGCTGGGCGCGCTCACCTGGATCAGCACCCACACGCTCGATCCCTACCGCCCGCTCTCGCGCCTGGAGCCCGGCCGTCCGATCGCGGCCGAGACCAAGCCGCTCGATGTCGAGGTGGTCGCGCTCGACTGGAAGTGGCTGTTCTTCTACCCCGAATACGGGATCGCCACGGTGAACGAGCTGGCCGCGCCGGTGGACCGGCCGATCAACTTCAAGCTCACCTCCGCGTCGGTGATGAACACCTTCTACGTCCCCGCGCTCGCCGGCATGGTCTACGCGATGCCCGGGATGGAGATGAAGCTGCACGCGGTGATCAACAAGCCGGGCACCTATCACGGCCAGTCGGCCCACTACAGCGGCACCGGCTTCTCGCGCATGACCTTCAACTTCCTCGGCCAGGAGCCGAAGGACTTCGAGGCCTGGGTCGCCAAGGCCAAGGCCGAGGGCAAGGATCTCAGCCGCGACGCCTACCTCCAGCTGGAGAAGCCGAGCGAGCGCGAGCCGGTGCAGTACTTCGCCTCGGTGGCGGACGGCCTCTACAGCCAGATCCTCAACATGTGCGCCCTGCCGGGCAAGATGTGCATGAGCGAGATGATGAAGATCGACGCCCGCGGCGGCGCGGGCGTGCACAGCCGGGAGAACCGCGAGAAGCTCCGCTACGACAACCGGCACGTGGAGCAGGGCGACGAGGCCCCCGGCGCGACCGGACCGGCCTCGGGCCGCCCGCCGCGCTCGGAGCCGGAGCCCGGCACGAAGCCCTCTTCGGGCCACGACGACAAGGGGACTCCGGCCCCCGCGCAGCTCAACAACCAGTAAGGCCGGCGGTCAGCCGACGCATCGCCAGAGAGCCGATCACATGTTCTCCAACGTCGATCTCCAGAAGCTCGTCTTCGGACGCTTCACGCTCGCGGACATCCCGTACCACGAGCCGATCCTGCTCGTGACCTTCGCGGGCGTCGCGCTCGGCGGCATCGCCGTGCTCGGAACCATCACCTATTACCGCTTCTGGGGCGCCCTCTGGCGCGACTGGGTGACCTCCGTCGATCACAAGAAGATCGGCATCATGTACGTCATCCTGGCGTTCGTGATGCTGCTGCGGGGCTTTGCCGACGCGCTCCTGATGCGCGCCCAGCAATCGGTCGCCTTCGGCTCGCAGGAAGGCTTCCTGCCGCCGCACCACTACGACCAGATCTTCACCGCCCACGGCGTGATCATGATCTTCTTCGTGGCGATGCCCTTCGTCACGGGCCTGATGAACTACGTCGTGCCGCTGCAGATCGGCGCCCGCGACGTGTCGTTCCCCTTCCTGAACAACTTCTCGTTCTGGATGACGACCGCCGGCGCGATCATCATCATGATCTCGCTCTTCGTCGGCGAGTTCTCGCGCGCCACCTGGCTCGGCTACCCGCCCCTGTCGGGGGCCGACATGAGCCCGGGCGTCGGGGTCGATTACTGGATCTGGGGCCTGCAGATCGCGGGCATCGGCACGCTCCTGTCCGGCATCAACTTGGTGGCGACCATCGTCAAGATGCGCGCGCCCGGCATGACCATGATGAAGCTGCCGGTCTTCGTCTGGACCTCGCTCTGCACCAACGTGCTGATCGTGGCCGCCTTCCCGATCCTCACGGCCGTTCTCGCGCTGCTGTCGCTCGACCGCTACGTCGGCACGCACTTCTTCACGAACGACCTGGGCGGCAGCCCGATGATGTACTTCAACCTCATCTGGATCTGGGGCCACCCGGAGGTCTACATCCTCATCCTGCCGGCCTTCGGCATCTTCTCGGAGGTGACATCGACCTTCTGCGGCAAGCGCCTCTTCGGCTACGCCTCGATGGTCTACGCCACGGTCGTCATCACGATCCTCTCCTACCTCGTCTGGCTGCACCACTTCTTCACGATGGGGTCGGGCGCCAACGTGAACTCGTTCTTCGGCATCACGACGATGATCATCTCGATCCCGACGGGCGCGAAGATCTTCAACTGGCTGTTCACCATGTACCGCGGGCGGATCCGCTTCGAGGTACCGATGCTCTGGACGGTCGGCTTCATGGTGACCTTCGTCATCGGCGGCATGACCGGCGTGCTGCTCGCCGTGCCCCCGGCCGACTTCGTGCTGCACAACTCGCTCTTCCTGATCGCGCACTTCCACAACGTGATCATCGGCGGCGTGTTGTTCGGCATGATGGCCGGCGTGACCTACTGGTTCCCGAAGGCCTTCGGCTTCAAGCTCGATCCCTTCTGGGGCAAGATGAGCTTCTGGTTCTGGCTGGTCGGCTTCTACGTCGCCTTCATGCCGCTCTACGTGCTGGGGCTCATGGGCGTGACGCGCCGGATGCAGCACTTCGACGACCCGTCGCTGCAGATCTGGTTCGTCATCGCGGCGGGCGGCGCGGCGCTCATCGGCTGCGGCATCCTCTCGACGATCATCCAGTTCGTCGTCTCGATCCGCAACCGCGAGGCTCTGCGCGATACGACCGGCGACCCGTGGGGCGGCCGGACGCTGGAGTGGGCCACCTCCTCGCCGCCGCCGGACTACAACTTCGCCTTCACCCCGGTCGTGCACGACCTCGACGCCTGGTACGACATGAAGAACCGCGGCTACGCGCGTCCGCTCCAGGGCTTCAAGCCGATCCACATGCCGAAGAACACCGGCACGGGCGCGATCATCGGCGGGCTCAGCGTCGCCTTCGGCTTCGCCATGATCTGGTACATCTGGTGGCTGGCGGCCCTGTCGGGCCTGGCGATCTTCGTCGTCTCGGTCGCCCACACCTTCAACTACAACCGCGACTTCTACATCCCGGCCGACACGGTCGCCCGGACCGAGTCGCAGCGGACCGCCGCGCTGGCGGGGCAGGCCTGAGCCCATGATGCACACGGACACCGCCCCCCCCGGCACCGCGCCGGTCTTCCACCACGAGGAGGAGCACCACCCCGAGACCAGCACCCTCCTGGGGTTCTGGATCTACCTGATGAGCGACTGCCTCATCTTCGCGGTGCTGTTTGCCACCTACGGGGTTCTCGGCCGCAACTACGCGGCCGGCCCCTCGCCGAAGGATCTGTTCGATCTGCCGCTGGTGGCGTTGAACACCTCGATGCTGCTGTTCTCGTCCATCACCTACGGCTTCGCCATGCTGGCGATGGACAAGGGCCGCACCGCGGCCACGCAGATGTGGCTCGCGGTCACGGGCCTGTTCGGCGCAGCGTTCCTCGGCATCGAGCTCTACGAGTTCGCGCACCTGATCCACGAGGGCGCCGGGCCCGGCCGCTCGGCCTTCCTGTCGGCCTTCTTCACGCTGGTCGGCACCCACGGCCTGCACGTCACCTTCGGGTTGATCTGGCTGATCGTGCTGATGGTCCAGGTCGCCCAGCGCGGCCTGATCCCCGAGAACACCCGCCGGCTGATGTGCCTGTCGATGTTCTGGCACTTCCTCGACGTGATCTGGATCGGCGTCTTCACCTTCGTGTACCTGATGGGAGTCCTGCAATGAGCGCCGAGGCGGCCCACCACGGGCAAGGTCACGGACACGACCACGGGCACGAGGGCGGCGCGAGCCACGGCTCGTTCGGGAGCTACGTCACCGGCTTCGTGCTCTCGGTGATCCTCACCGCGATCCCGTTCTGGCTGGTGATGGCGCGCCCGCTCGAGAGCGCGCTCTGGACCGGCATCATCATCATGGCCTTCGCGGCGGTGCAGATCGTGGTCCACATGATCTACTTCCTGCACATGAACACGAAGTCCGAGGGCGGCTGGACGGTCCTGGCGCTGATCTTCACGGTGACGCTGGTGGTGATCACGCTCACCGGCTCGCTCTGGGTGATGCACCACATGAACGCCAACATGATGCCGATGTCGGTGGAGCAGTTGCGCCACCAGCCCTGAGCGGGAGGCCCCGGCCCTGACAGGCACCGCAACCACCGGCCCGGCGACGCGCACGCCTCCGCGCCTCGCCGGGCTGATCCTCATCAACCTCCTGGCCCTCCTGCTCTGCGGCACCCTCCTCGCGCTCGGCACCTGGCAGGTCCACCGCCGCACCTGGAAGCTCGACCTGATCGCGCGGGTCGAGGCCAACGCCCACGGCGCCCCGGTCGCGGCGCCCGGGCCCGCCGCGTGGCCGGCGCTCACCGAGCGCGACGCCTACCGGCGCGTGCGGCTCGACGGCACCTGGCTCGACACTCCCGACACCCTGGTCCGGGCGGTCACCGATCTCGGCGGCGGGTCCTGGGTCCTCACGCCGCTGCGGACCGACGCGGGCTTCACCGTGCTGGTGAACCGCGGCTTCGTGCCGGGCGACCGCCGGGCGCCCGTGGCCCGGGCGGGCGGCGCGCGGGCGGCGGTGGCGGGCCTGCTGCGCCTGGACGAGCCGGGCGGCGCCTTCCTGCGGGCGAACGATCCGGGCGCGGACACGTGGTATTCCCGCGACGTCGCGGCGATCGCGCGGGCGCGGGGCCTACCTGAGCCGGTCGCGCCCTACTTCGTCGACGCGGAACGGCGGCCGGGCAGCGACCCGGACAGGGATCTCGGCGCGGGTCTGCCGGTCGGCGGGCTCACGGTGATCCGCTTCCACAACAACCACCTGATCTACGCGATCACGTGGTACGCGCTCGCCATGATGGTCGCGGGCGGCGCGCTCTACCTCGACCGCGACGCGTGGCGCCGCGGCCGTGCGGCCTAAATCCCGGATTCCAAAGGTCGAGACCTTTGGCGGGGGCAGACAAGGTTCTGGCAAGCTTCTGGATCTTGGCCCTGCTGTCGGCTTCCTCGCCCTGGCAAAGCCCGGACGAGAGAGCCGAAGCCCCGGGGCTGCGCGCCCCGCGACCCCGTCCAAGAGCCTCGGGCCCTTGGAGAACCCGGATCAGCGGGTCCCGGCCTCGTCGGTCATCGCGGCGAGCAGGATGGGTCTGAGCCGGGCGCCGGGGGCCTCGTCGGCCCGGCGCTCCGCCCGGATCGCGGACCAGAGCAGGGCGGCCTGATGCCGCGCAGCCTCACGCGCGTGCCGCTCAGCGGCACAGCGCACCTCACGATCGTTCCGCCGCTCCATCACGGCACCTCCCGTTCGGGCCGGGCATTCGTGCCGCGGCACCGTTCGCGACTCGGATAAGTCCTCATGCCCGGGAGGTCCAGCCTGAAGGTTGGGCAGAACTGGACAGAGGCCGGACACTGTCCCGCAAGAACGATGATTCTTGAGCCGACATAAGAAAACCCG